>NZ_JASAUS010000163.1:0-14515 GCF_029953005.1 Bradyrhizobium sp. Mp27
CTTGGCGGTCATCGGCTGCGCGTGCGCGCTGACATCGGCAAGCAGCAAGCCGCAGGCGGATACCGCGAGAACGAGGCAAGGATGAAGTCTGATCGTGTTTGGGTGCATTGGTGTCCCCGCCCCTTTCATAGTTGCGCCGTCCAGTCGAAATCACGCAGGTAGAGGCCGATCGGATTGAGCCGTATGGTCTGCTCGTCCTGGGGTGGAGTCAGCGTGACGGTGGCGATGCCGCGATAGCGGTGCTCGCCGGTTTGCTTTCCCTTCCTGTCCCGCTCGAATTCAGTCCAGTCGATCTGATAGGATTGGTTGGACAGGGCGACGATGTTGTTGACCTCGACCGCGACCGTCGTCGTCTTGGCCCTCTCAAACGGCGAGTTGCTCCGGAACCAGTCATTGATCTTTTGCGTGGCGGGATCGGAGGTTCGCAGCAGCGCATAGGTGCGATCGATATATTGCTTCTGCACGATCGCGTCGGGCGTCACCGATCGGAAGTTCGCAACGAAGCTTCCGAGGGTGGCGCGCACCACCCGCGGATCCGCATATTCGATTTGCTGCGGATAGCCGGCGCTCGCGGCGGTCCCAAGCTTGTCGACCTCGACGATGTACGGCACAAGCTTGACCTGCGTACTTTGGAACAGCGCATAGGCGAAGCCGATCACGGCCATCACCATGGCGACGATGCCGACGGTGCGCCACGCTGCGGCCGCCTGCACATAGGAGCCGTAGCGCTCGTTCCATTCCTGACGGGCGGCGAGATAGGGATTGTCGGGCGGATTAGGCGCAGGCATTCGGGAAAGAATCTCCACTATGATCTGTCGGATGGTGTCGCTCACGGCTTGTTGGTCGATTTCTTCTGGGCGGCTCGCTGGTCGAGCTTGGCATTGGCGAGGCCAAGCGTCGACGTGCCGAAGGAGCCCGGCGCGCCGATGGCCTGGTCGCGCGCGGCGGAGGCGAGCGCCCCGCCCCCCGTGCCGATGCCTTGCGTCATTGCCTTGAGAGCGGCCGCGCCAAACGACGCGCCATCGGCACGTGCGGCGCTGAATCCCGCCGCGCCTGCCCTCGCGCCTCCCATGGCGAGGGCGGCGCTGCCGGCCGCGAAGCTCGCCGCCTGCCCCGCATGCTTCACCACTTCCATGCCGCTGCCGACGGAGACGCCCTGCACGACGCCTTGGACGATACTCGGCACGTACATCGAGATGATAAAGACGACGACGGAGATGCCGCCGATCGCAAGTGTTCCGACGAAGGCGTCTTTGCCGGTGCCGGTCTGATTGGCGAGGTTCAGCAAGGCGTCGGACCCGATCTTGGCGATCATCACCAGCGCCATTAGCTTCATGCCGACCGAGAAGGCATAGACGAGGTAGCGGATGGCAAAATCCTTGGTGAAGGACGAGCCGCCGAGACCGAGCATGATCATGCCGGCGAGCAGGCCGACATACATCTCGACCATGACAGCGACGAAGATCGCCGCGACCAGCGAGAAGGAGATCACCACGATCACCATGGCGAACACCGAGGCAATCGCGAGCGCATTGTCCTGGAACAGGCCGAACTGCGCGTTCTGCGACATCGCGGAGGCGACCTTGAGACCCGCGTTGAACACATCCGCCGGTGAGGCCGAGCCGCCGCCAGCACCGATCTGATAGAGACTGTCGACGACCGCTTTCGCGAAAGTCGGTCCCTGGTCGAGCACGAAGGCGAAGAAGCCGATGAACACGATCCGCCGCACCATCTCGGCGAACCACGCATCGAGGGTTGCGGTCTGAATGGCGAGCCAGACTGCGGCGAGGCCGACCTCGATGCCAGCGAGGATCCAGAACAGCGACTTGGCCGCCTGCATGACGGTTGTCTGCCAGCCCTTGGCGGCGGTCGTCACGGAGTTTTCCAGGGTCGTGAGAATGCTGCCGTCCTGCTGCGCCAATGCAGGATGCGCAGCAACGACGATGCCGATCGTAATGATCAGAACGAGCCCCGGTTTAATCCCACGCACCTCCTGTCTCCTCCTCTACCAACGCGGTTTCATCTGCTGGCCGCCGGACGTCTTGTAGTCCTGCGGCGGTTTGAAGACGTCGCTGGCCCGCGACGCAGTCCCTTGTCCCGGCACTGGCGTGCGCGGCGCAAAGAACAGCCAAGCCCCTGCGGCGCAGGCGCCAATGGCGATGACGATGATGATGATCGCGGACGGTCTCACCAACGCGGCTCCATGGTCTGGCCGCCGGAGGTGGCTGGTGCCGTCGCCTTGAAGAACTGCTCACGGCGCGCCTGCGACAGGTCCTTGCTCGCCTGCGAGGACTGGAACCAGGTCGCCATCATCGTGGTCTGCTGCGCGATCAGACCGCGCAGCTTCTGCATCTGGGCAACTTCCTGCGCGGCGATCTCATGGCCGACCTGCAGTGCTTTCATCTGGCCGTCGGCGCTCTCGGAGGCGCTCTTGAGTTGCGACATCGTCGAGTTCTCGGTCGCGAACTGCTGCGAGGTGAGACCCGCCGCCTGCAGCGTGCCCGAGATCGTGTCGCGGTTGGTCGTCGACCAGGTCTGGTAGGTCGAGGCGAAGCTCGCACCATCAGGCAGATTGGTCTTGAACTGCGCGTAGCTCTGGAAGCGCTGCTTGAGCACGTCGTCGATGTTGCCCATCGAGAACGCCATGCCCTGGCCGTGATTGACGATGGTCTGCAGCTGCTTGAGATCGCTCTCCACTTGCCCCCAGACATGCGACGGCAACTGTGCTGTGTTCTGCAGCATATTCTCATAGATCCTCAGCTGGTTCTGGATCTGCTGGGCGAGCTGCGAGATTTGTTGAATCTGGTTGTTGATCTGCGTCGTCGACTGGCCGACGAGGCTGACCAGTTCGCCGTTGTTGAGGATCTGCGTGAACTCGGTGGCGCCGCCTGCTGCGGCGCCGGCGAACGCGGGACCGGCCGTCGGCGATCCGATGATGATGGCGGCGAAGAGCGCCTTACGAAGTTGCGAGAAGCGTCTCGGCATGGCCGATCCCCCTTTCCTTGAGCCAGTGAACGGGCCAATTGGCCTCGGCCTTCTTCAGCGCCAGGATGCGCTTCAGGTCGTCCTTGCCGGACGCACCGACAAAGGAGAGCGCGACGGGTCCGAGCGCCATATTGAAGAGGCGACGGCCTTCGGGCGAGGCGACGTAGTATTCGCGCTTGGGAACCGCGGTTGCCACGATCTCGATCTGGCGCTCGTTGAAGCCGATACGCTCGTAGAACTCGCGTGTACCGGGCTCACGCGCGGCGCCATTCGGCAGGCAGATCTTTGTCGGGCAGCTCTCTTTCAGCACATCGATGATGCCAGAGCGCTCTGCGTCCGAGATTGACTGCGTGGCGAGCAGCACCGCGCAATTGGCCTTGCGCAGCACCTTCAGCCACTCGCGAATCTTGTCGCGGAAGACGGAATGGCCGAGCATCAGCCAGGCTTCGTCGAGAATGATCAGACTTGGGTTGCCTGTCAGCCTTTTCTCGATGCGACGGAATAGATAGGTCAGGACCGGGACGAGGTTGCGCTCGCCCATATTCATCAGCTGCTCGATCTCGAAGGTCTGAAACGATCCGAGCTGCAAGCCGTCCCTCTCGGCGTCGAGCAGTTGGCCCATGGGGCCGTCGACGGTGTAGTGGTGCAGCGCGTCCTTGATCTCGCGCATCTGCACGCCCGACACGAAATCCGACAGCGATCGTCCGCGCGCCTCGGCCATCAGGCCGATCTGCCGCGAGATGGCGTTGCGATGATCGGGCGTGATCAGGACGCCTTGCACGGCAACCAGCGTCTCTACCCATTCCGCCGCCCAGGCGCGATCGGCGTCCGTCGACAAGTCTGATAACGGACAAAACGCGAGCGCTGCCGCACCGTCCGCGTCATCGCCGCCGATCTCGTAGTGGTCGCCGCCGGCGGCCAGCGTCAGCGGCATCATCGAACGGCCCTTGTCGAAGGCGAAGATCTGCGCGCCGGCATAACGGCGAAACTGCGCTGCGACCAGCGCGAGCAGCGTCGACTTGCCGGAACCTGTCGGCCCGAATACCAACGTATGACCGACGTCGTCGACGTGCAGGTTCAGCCGGAAGGGTGTGGAACCGGATGCGACCTGCATCAATGGAGGGGAGCTAGGTGGATAGAATGGGCATGGCGCGGTCGGATTGCCCGACCACACCGAGTTGAGCGGGATCAGGTCGGCGAGGTTACGCGTGTTGATGAGCGGCTCGCGGATGTTGGCGTACCAGTTGCCCGGCAGGCTGCCCAGGAACGCTTCCGTCGCGTTCAGCGTTTCGATGCGTGCGCCAAACCCTTCGGCCTGGATCAGGCGACGGACCGCCTCGGCCTTCTCCTGCAGGCGCGCGCTGCTCTCGTCGAACAGCACGATGACCGGCGTGTAATAGCCATAGGCAACGAGTTGCGAAGAGGCCTCCGCGATCGCATCCTCGGCCTCGGCCACCATGGCGGCCGCATCCTGGTCGATCGAGCGGCTTTGGGTCTGGAAGAGCTGGTCGATGAAGGGGCGGACCTTCTGCTGCCACTTCTTGCGGGTGCGCTCGAGCTTTTGCCGGGCGTCCTGGTCGTCCAGAAACATGAAGCGCGACGACCAGCGATAGGTCAGCGGCATCAGATCAAGGGAATTGAGGATTCCCGGCCAGCTCTCGGCCGGGAAACCGTCGATCGCCACGACGCCGAGAAAGCGGTTCTCGACCATCGGCGACAGGCCATGCTGGAGCTCGGCCGTCGCCAGCCAGTCGAGATACATTGGAATATCCGGCAAGCGGATCGGATGATTCTCACCGGTGATGCAGAAGCGGATGAACTGGAACAGTTCATCGTAGCGCGCCATGCGCGTGCCATCGCGTTCTTCAATCTCGCGCGTTTGCATGCGCCGGATGGACAGGACGCTTGCGAGATACTGCTCGACTTCGCGGATCGACGTGCGGAAGCTCTCGATCGCGGTGTCGGCATAGGAGGCCGATCGGCTCTCGGTATCGGAATAGATGTAGCGCGCGAGACCCGCGCGCCGCCGCTCGGGCGGCCGCCAGGACAGGATGATCGCGTGGCGGCTCTCGAAGTGTCCCCTCTCCTGCTCGAAGCGGCTGCGGCGTTCGTCGTCGATTGCCCGCGTCACCGGATCGGGAAAGTAGCAGTCCTGCCGCGCCGGATAATCCGTGGTCGGCACCCGCACCGCCTCGACCTGGATCATCCAGCCGGAGCCGAGGCGCGCCAGGATCGTGTTGATCTGGCGCGAGACCTCGTTGCGCTCGGCGTCGGTCGAACTCTCCGAGTCCGGCCCAGCAAAATACCAGCCCGCCATCAGCGAGCCGTCCTTCAACAGCACGATCCCGTTCGAAACGAGCCCTGCATACGGCACGAGATCGGCGAAGGACGGGCCGGAATGGCGGAAGGAGCGCAGCGCGACCATGGGCGGACCTCAGTAACGACGCCAGGGCGTCGAGGTCGCCCGGTAGTAAGGCCGATACGAGATGTGACTTGCATAGACCCGCCGCATCATTGGGTCCGCTTTGGCCATCATCCGCAGCGCCGCCACGACAACGATCCAGATCGCCGCGCCGAGGATTGCGGCGTACCAGGTGAGCACGACGAAGATCAGGATGACGGCGGCAAGGCCGGTCAGCAGCACGAGCTCGCGATCAGCGCCGAACAGCAGGTTCGGCCGCGACAGCGCGCGATGGATACGATTGCGTCGAAGATTGGCGCCGACCTCAGCCATTGAGGTTCCCTGTCCCATCGGCGATTGGCATCGTGCTCGTGACATCGCCGATCGAGGCGCCGCTCGCACCGAACAATGCGACGATCTGCGTGGCGCCGAGGAGAATGCCTGCGACGAGACATACATGAGGCGCCGCGCGAAGTCGTTGAGCTCGCCGCCGAAGATCAGCATGCCGCCGGCAACCGCCACGGCGGCAAGCGCAATGAAGCCAGCCACGGGACCCGTGATCGATTGCTGGATCTGCTGAAGCGGGCTCTCCCAGGGAAGATTGCCGCCGCCGCTGCTCGACGCAAAAACGGGATCCGACATCACGAGTGCGAGCAGCAGGCCGCCGGCACCTACAATCATCATGCGGTTACGCGACATGGCGCTCCTCCTTCGGGGCGTAGGATTGGGTTTGGTATTGGCCCGCCGAGAAGCTCTCGACATGGAGCACGTCGCGGACCTGGCGGCCGCGATCCGTCCGTTCGATCGAGACGATCAGATCAACGGCCTCGCCGATGACTTCGCGCATGGGCTGGTGGCTGACTTCGGCCGTGAGCTGCTCGAGACGGCGCAGTGCCGAAGAAGCGCTGTTGGCGTGAATGGTGGTGATTCCGCCGGGATGGCCGGTATTCCACGCCTTGAGCAGCGTGAGTGCCGCGCCGTCGCGCACCTCTCCGACAATGATGCGGTCGGGACGCAGCCGCATCGTGCTCTTGAGCAGGCGCGCCATATCGACCGTGTCGCTGGTGTGAAGCGAGACGGCGTTGTCGGCCGCGCACTGGATCTCGGCCGTGTCTTCGAGAATGACCAGGCGGTGGTCAGGTGCGTGCGCGACGATCGCCGCGATCACCGCATTGGCGAGTGTGGTCTTACCCGAGCCCGTGCCGCCCGACACGACGATGTTCAGGCGCGATGCGACGGCGTTGCGGATGACCGCGAGGTGGTCGGCCGTCATCACGCCCTGCGTCACGTAATCCTCGAGATCGAAGAGACACGAAGCCCGCTTTCGGATCGTGAATGTGGGGGCGCCGACGACCGGAGGAAGCAAACCTTCGAAGCGATGACCGCCGATCGGCAATTCCCCCGAAATGATCGGACGCTCGTCGTCGGCCTCCGATTGCAGCGCATGCGCGACACTGCCGATGATGATCTCGGCGGTCGCCTCCAGCATGGTTCCAGCAGCTGTCATCCCTTGGCCCAGTCGTTCAATGAACAACCTGCCATCCGGATTGAGCATCACTTCGACGACCGCCGGATCATCGAGCGCGGCGCATATCTGGTCGCCAAGCGCATCCTGGAGTTTGCGGACGAGCCGCGGATGTGAACGAAGTTCGGCCATATCGCTCACGCAGCGACGCGCTGAAGGTGCCGCAGGTCGGACCGATAGCCAGGCGGGCACACCCGTTCGAAGCTTGCCTTGTCGGCGGGCAGGATGCCGGCGACGCTCATGGTGTCGCCGATGAGCTGCGCGCCCCCAAGGCGCGTCATCGGCCAGCTCGCCCGGTGCAGGATGCGCTCAAGGCGCACGTCCGTTGCCGTGGCGATCTCGTCGAACCCGTTCGACATCGACCACTCAATCAATCCCGCGAACATCGTCAGCGTGGCCTCGTGCAGGAACCGGCCTCCCCTCCCCTCGCCTCGCGTGTCGACGCAAAAGCGCGAACTCTCGACCATGGTCGGTTTGCCCCGTAGCCGGCCGCCCGGGACCAGTTGCGGGAAGGTCCACGACAGCATGGTTGGGCCCGTGGTCGGAAGCAGACGGGCACAGCCGGCGACGTCGCCGCAGTCCGTCAGGGCCAGGATGTAGGTCGGGTCGAGCGCGTCGTATTCGTCGCGCTCGCGGCCGTACTCGATCCTGACCTGGCAACCGAGCCGGTCGGCGAACATCCGGGCGCGCAACTGATGCATCTCATCGACCAGGGACCCCAATCCGCCGTGTTCGTTGGCATCGATCGCAATTGCCCGCATTCGTCGAATCCTCCGTCGCGTTCGCGTGAACGGAGGCAAGTCAGCACGGCGCGGCGGCTCGTACGCTCTGGTGAATTAACGGGGCCCCGGCGAGCTCCGATTCGCGCGAGCCGCGTCGCAGGCGTCGCGTCTGTGTCTGTCAGTGATCGAAATCCGGCGGCCAAGGGTTGGCTCGGACTGTAAGATTAACGGGGGACGAAGCGTCACCGCGGCGTTTTCGACGCGCAAGATAAGTCTACGATAAGATTGAGCAAATTCCTACGAATCAGCGGCTCGATAAGCACGATGCGAAGGTGCCGTTAAGTATCTGTTAACCAAATAAAGTTTGACCGATCGAAGGAATCGGGCAATCGTCCGCCGACGCTTTTTTAGCGATTATCGGAAAAATTCCGTCGAGAGCCAAATGACCGGAGCAATTGCACTAAGAACCGACAGCGAGGCCTCGATCGCTAAGATCACAAGGCACTCGCATCTCCTCGCGGCGCAACTGCAGGCGCTACGGACGCAATTGTATCCGCCGGAGGCTCAAAAGTCGCTCAAATCGTTCACGTCGCGCGAGGCGGCGGCGATGGTGGGGATCGCGGAATCGACGCTGAGGCAAATGTCGCTAGACGGTGAGAGCGTCGTGCCCGAGCTTCACGGCAAGGACAATCGCCGGCGGGCCTATACGCTCAGGCAAATCAACGAGATTCGCGAGCATCTCGCCGCGAAGCGTCCCAAGGATGCACTGGATTTCCTTCCGCGGCGACGCCCTGGAGAGAAGCTCCAGATCGTCGCGATAGCCAATTTCAAGGGCGGTTCCGCGAAGACCACCACGACGGTCCATCTCGCGCATTTCCTGGCACTTCAGGGTCTACGCGTGCTTGCCATCGATCTCGATCCGCAAGCGTCCCTGTCGACGATGTTCGGTTTTCAGCCTGAGCTTGATGTCGACGAAAACCAAACGGTCTACGGCGCGATCCGGTATGACGAGGACCTCCGCGTTCCGCTTCGGGATGTAATCCGCAAGACCTATTTCGATGGCGTCGATCTCGTTCCGGGCAATCTAGAGCTCATGGAATACGAGCATGAGACGCCGCAGGCGATTGCTCGCGGAGACGGTCGTGGCGAAGCGATGTTCTTCCGTCGGCTGCGGTCCGTCATTGGAAGCGTCGAAGACGATTATGACGTCGTCTTGATCGACGCGCCACCTCAGCTTGGATATCTAACATTAGGCGCGCTCTTTGCAGCGACAGCGCTTCTGGTCACCGTGCATCCGGCAATGCTTGATGTGTCGAGCATGAACCAGTTTCTCAAGATGACCAGCGACATTCTGCAAGTCATCCAGGACAACGGTGGAAAGCTGCAGCACGATTTCATTCGATACATCCTGACACGGCACAATCCCCACGACGTCCCCCAGGTGAATATCGTCGCTCTTCTGCGGTCTCTCTTCGGCACCGATGTGCTTGCACCGGCGGTCGTCGAAACGACGGCGATCGCGAATGCCGGCTTAGAAAAGAAAAGCCTTTACGAAATGGCCAGAGGCGCGGTTGGCCGCGACACCCTCACACGTGCGCTTGAGTCGGTTGACGCCGTCAATCAGGAGATCCTGAACCATCTCAAGCACGTTTGGGGCCGAACATGACGAACGCCAAGGATCGCTCCAACCGCATGAAGAGCTTGTTCGGCAATGTCGACCGCGCGGAGCTGGAAAAACATCTTCCCGCCCCTGCCGGCGACAAGGCGCGCCCGAATCCGTCCGGCATGTCGGGCGCCGTGAAATCGATGCAGCAATCGTTCTCGGCAGTCGAGGCTGAGAACGAGCGGCTACGCGCGCAACTCCAGTCGGCCGAGGCGACTGTGGAGCTCGATCCTACGACGATTGTCCCCTCTTTCGTTCGAGACCGGCTCGACATCGAAGGCAACCCGCAATTCCCGCAGTTTGTAGAAGGCATTCGGAAGGAAGGTCAGAAGCTCCCGATCTTGGTCCGCCCGATAGCGGACCAAGCTGGCACCTATCAGGTCGCGTACGGCCATCGCCGGTTGCGTGCGTGTCAACTCCTCGGCATCCCTGTTCGTGCGATCGTTATGCCGCTCACTGATGAGCAGTTAGTGGTCGCGCAGGGTATAGAGAACACCGAGCGAGAGAACCTGTCATTCATCGAGCAAGCGCTCTTTGCCGTCGAGTTGAAGAAGCGCGGGTTCACGCGTGAGACGATCGCGAAGGCGTTGGGCCGCGGCGGAGAGAAGGGCCTGCCTTACATCTCGATTCTGACGTCGACCGCCGGCGCGCTTCCCGAGGAACTGATCCGTAAAATCGGACCGGCTCCGTCGGTCGGCCGCCCAAAATGGGAGAAGCTCGGTTCCCTCTACAAGGATCAGAAGCTCTCGGCGGGGTCGGAGTCGGCCCTGAGTGGGCTCGTTGCCTCCGAGGCCTGGCAAGCGCTGAGCTCAGACGAAAGATTTGCCCGCGTGCTTGAGGCTTTAGACCGCCCTACTCCGACGAGCGCATCTAGCGTCGAGCAGGTTGAACTGGGCGAAGGGCTCTCGATCACGGCGAAGCGAACGCCGAAGGCTACGGAGATTTCCATTCCACACGCGGCGGCGCCGGGGCTTTCAGCTTGGCTGATTAATCGGCTGCCCGAACTTGTGGAGGAATTCAAACGCTCAGAACGAGAGGCGAAGCCATGAGATGACACTTCGATGAGGAGAAGGGCTCACCGACGGCAATCGGTAAGCCCTTGTAATCCTGGCCAACAGAACGATGCGGTTCCGTCAGATCAGTAGTGGCAAACTGATTCTATGACGAGGCGCTTGCACAATCAAGCCCTGCTTTCGAGTCGGGGCGTGAGTTTGTGCGCCATTTGCTGGCCTTTCATCCACGCGAACGATGGAGCTGCGGTCCTACAAGCCGCGGAATGGCTGGCTATGGTCCAAGCTACCGAGATTGCATCTTTTCGACGGGTTACACCGGCTATCCTGGCGAGTGCGCGCCTCGCTATGGCAAACGACGTGCCCGAGGTTTCGAAGGCGGAGGTCGCCATTGTCCTCAAAAAGGCAGCCCCGATTTTGGGGATCGATGGGGCGACCTATCACGTCATGGATATCTTGATCGGTCTTTCCCGGTCAGATGACTGGAAAGGCGCGAACCGTCCGATCGTGGCAATCTCCAATGCGAAGCTGGCGGAGTACACGGCGCGTTCGGTCCGACAGGTTTCCCGCTGCATCAAACGTTTGGTGGAGGCGGGTATTGTTGCTTATCGGGATAGCCCGACCGGACGCCGCTTCGTTTACCGAGACAAGGAAGGCGGCATCGACAAGGGCTATGGCCTGGACTTCACGCCAGCGCGGGTTCGCATCAAGGAGCTGAAGAGCCTCGTTGACGACTTCCAGGCGCGATTGAACAGTGAACAGGAAGCCCGCCGCGCGACGACTCGGCTTTCGCGGGCTATCGTTGACGCTTGCGAGGCATATCCCGAGCGAGCTGACGAATGGACGGCTTTGTTGGATGCGATCCGGGGGCGAAAGCTTTCGGACGTAGACGAAGCAGCGGCGCTCGACGCGCTGCACCAGAAGGTCATCGGCGAAGTCACAGAGGAGTATGTGACGCCTCAAATGTCATGCGAGGGTGACATTGATGTCGCTCCTAATATTAATACAACCTCTCAAAACTCATTTGAAAGTAAGACCAAACAGCCTCGCTCTAACGAGCGAGTAGTTTTTCAAAAAAAGGACGACCGCTTCGCGGTCGCCCATCCAGCCGAAACAAAGTCCGACGCAGGCGGAATCGGCCGACAAACCCAGTATGGCGCGGTGTTCGGTTCGGATGAAGTTCAGTCGCAAATTTTGGGCTCCATCTCGGTCAGCTTGATCAGGTCCGCCTGTCCCGAGGCGTCCGAAATCGCCGGAAGACCGTTCAAGAGTTGGCCCGAGCTAGCAGCTGCTACTGACGTCATGCGGGTGATGATCGGGCTTTCGGAGGCAGCCTGGATCGACGGCGCAAGCCGTGTGGGCCGTTACGCTGCGGCGGCGATTCTCGCGACCGTGCTGGAAAAATCGTTGCGTAATCCGGAGCAGATCTCGAGTCCGGGTGGCTACTTCCGCGCAATGGTCGACAGGGGTGTTGAGGGAAGTTTGCGCCTAGAAAAGAGCCTATTTGGCCTCGCGGATGGTGCTCTGAAGCGACCCGTGGGGGCTAAATCGTGACCGGGTTAGGGGGTTACAGCTGTAACTGTTGCAGCGCGGCAGTTTGCGCCAAGGGGTGGAGGGCCCTAAAAGCAATCCGGTTGATTTCAATCGACTGGGTGGCAGGAGTTACAGCTGTAACCCCTGTCCTATTATGGGTTTGCGGAAGCTCGAGGCGATGACTACGGGCGACAAGGACCAACTCAAGGCGAAGGTTTTATGCGCAGCGCTGCTTGATGCGAGCGGCTGGAAAGTCGATCTGCGTGAAAGCACCGTCAAAGCCACGAAATACCGTCGCGGCGATGGCGAGATCATTATTGTCATTCATCAGGGGCGGGGCTGGTTCGATCCGACCTCGGACGCTAAGGGCGACGTGTTTTCTCTTGCCGAGCACCTCGGCGCGCAGGATTTCGGCTCCGCTTTGAAGACGGTGTCCGGCCTCGTTGGTTACCAACCAACTGCGCCGGCCTGGCAGCGGAAGTCGACACGTCGTCCCGCGGCGGGCGTCTCCAGCCGTTGGTCTGGTCGTCCGCGGCCCGCCCCGGGCTCTCCCACATGGACCTATCTGACGAAGGTGCGAGCCGTTCCGGAACCGGTCATAGCGTTTGCGAACGCGGCGGGGAGGCTCCGCGAAGGGCCGAAAGGTTCGGTATGGGCCGCGCATTTCGATTCCTGCGGTCAGGTGGTCGGTTGGGAGGAGCGGGGGCCGAATTGGCGCGGCTTTGCCACAGGCGGCGCTAAAGCACTTTTCCTGCTTGGCACCGAAACGGCACGTCGCGTCTGCGTCACGGAAGCCGCGATTGACGCGTTGAGCCTTGCTGGCATCGAGGGCTGTCGCTCGGATACCATGTATGCGAGCACCGCCGGAGGATGGGCGCCAGCCACGGAGTGCGCACTCACGGCGCTGGCTTCCCGGCCCGGGACGGAACTTGTTGCCGCTTGCGATGCGAACGATCAGGGCGACGCATACGCAGCCCGACTGCGAGACATCGCCGCAACCGCCGGCGCGAGTTTTGTCCGGCTTTGGCCCGACGCCATCGACTGGAATGAGCAGCTCGTCAATTCCGCGGCCACTTCCGACTAACAGCCGTGGATTGATCCGGGCGATGCGCCCTCTGGGCGGCGATCGTTTCCTAGCCCCAAACGACACGGGGTGCGAGTCCGGCCGATGAGCCGGAACGACCCCGGCCTTGAAGCCGCCTCGGATACGCTCGGATGCGACCTGGCTGAAACCGGGACGGCGATTTGACCAACGGGAGACACCAGTTGGCCAGGCAATCGCCGCGGCCCTCCACCGAGCAGAGGAGGTGTGGCGCCTCAGGGCTCTGGGCTTACCAATCACGCAAGTATGCCTCCCGCATACCCGTCCAACTGCGACGCGCAACAAGGGCTTGGCGACTCGCTCGATTCGATGGGACGAGCTCGATTTCCGCGCCAGCGTGTTGGAGAAACGACCCGGGTCGATGATCCTTTTGCGAGGATTGGGGAGCGAAGCGACCATGCTGGCTGCCCTTAAGCTCACAGCATTATCTGCCTTCAGGGCGAACGTCGGTCGGCGACGTGATGAGCAAATTGCCAGTTCGTTTGCAAGCGACAACAGGCCGCCCCTGAATTCCCAAGGCGACGGCCGGCGTTACAAACCTACCGCCTTGGTGAGATTGACCCGGAAGCGGTCGCGCCGCCGCTGATAGCGGCGGGTCTGCTCGGCGCTGGCGTGGCCGAGCTGTTTCTGGACGTAGCGCTCGTCGACTTCGGCCGAGGACGCAAGGCCGGCGCGCAGCGAATGCCCGGCGAATTTCTCGACCCGTTCGCCTTCGGTCAGATCTGCTCGCACTCCGGCGGCTAGCGCGGCGCGTTTGACCAGCCGGGCGACCTGTTGATCGTTCAGGCGATCCGGACCGACGTCTTTGCCCTGGCCGGTCACCCGGCGGAAAATCGGTCCATGGCCGATCCGCGCGAGCTTCAGCCAGATCTGCAAGGCAACGAGTGGGCAGGTCGCGTCGGACGAGCCCCGGCCGATCTCGATCTCGCGCCAGCCGGTTTTGCCGCGCAGGGTGACGATCATGCCCTTGTCGAGGAGCTCGACCCAGCCTTGGCCGTCCTCGGTGTCATCGCGATGGACGTCGAGCCCGACGATCTCGGAGCGGCGCAGGCCACCCGCAAAGCCGAGCAGCAGCATCGCGCGGTCTCGGAGGCCGCGCAGGGTGCCGCGATTGAGCGTCTCGAGCATGGCGATGACATCCTCCGGCAGCACCGCTTCCTTCTGCCGGGGCGGGGCGCCATGGGTGTTGCGGATGCCGGCGAGGACGGTCGCGATATGCCGATCGGTGCGATCGAGAGGCATGCCGCGCTGCGCATAGTTCCAGGTCAGGGCCGAGAGCCGGCGCTCGATCGTGGCGACCGAATTCGCCTGGCGATCGGCCGTCGCGGCGCCCGAGGCGCAGGCGGTGATGTAAAGCCCGACCGTCTGCGGGGAGGGCGGAAGCACCTCAAGACCCTGGCGCCGGCACCATCCGGAAAAGTGCTTCCAGTCGGAGGCATAGGCGCGGCGGGTGTTGGCCGAGCTCGCCGCGTCGACATAGTCGCGGGCACGATCGGCGAGCCGTTCCAGGTGAGCGGGCAGGGTAGGGGAGGGGGCTGCGCCCGTCTCTTGCACGGCCTCCGACGTGACGGGAA
>NZ_JASAUS010000164.1:0-14480 GCF_029953005.1 Bradyrhizobium sp. Mp27
TGAAGCTCTTGCCCGGGAAACAAACTCAAACTAACAGTCCCTTGTCCTGCCTCGCGGGTGGAGGAATTTGACTGACCACACCCGGAGGAATTTGAAGTGACCCGCGGGGACGAACCGGCCTGCCAATGGCTGGGCGGCGCTGGCATCGATATGTTGGGCCCGTGGATCTGCTCGCCAAGCCAATCCCAGGCGCCCGCGCGGGCTAGCTGGCGTTGCGGGAGGACCCTGCAGTGCATGCGGCTGTCGAGCAGCTTCCCAAGAAGGCTGGCCCGGATCCTCAGGAGGCCTCAATCCAAGCGCCCTGTTCGCCTCCAGGATTTGCTCGTATCCGCCAAGTTTGACCAGATCAGCATGGATCTTCTTGTCGTTGGTTTCGCGCCTGTACTCCTCGAGATCCCGGACAAACGCGGGGGTGGAAAGTCGGCCGGCCATCGGTGGCCTATCATGGGTCCGCAGCCACTCACTCAGCTTAGACATGCGGCGAGCTTGCCTGTCGATCGTCTTCGGCTCGATCCTGTGTGTTGCCTTTTCCGCCGCCGCCCACATGTGGATGAGGGTTGCGTCCGCGCCGTGAGGAGCCAGTCGGCGGAGATCAGGCGCCAGGGCGTTTCCGGCACCGACCTCACGGAGCTTCTTCAAGGCCGCCTTGATGCGCGTGCCGCGGCGGCCTGCGTACCTGTCGACCTCCTCATCGAGCTCAGCTTCCAGCTGGTGGTTTTCCACCTCCGGATTGTCCTGCTGCGCGTTTTCCAATTCCCGGCTATTCGATCCGCAATTGAGGGCCTGCCGTGCTCGCTCAGGAGCACGCTCAAATGGCGCAAATCGGTTGCCGCATTCTTGATCGTGCCGTCGGTGAGGTTACCCGCCGCCTTGTTTCGGAAATCTTTAATGAGCTCCTCATCGGCCGCAGGGACCCCGCGCGTCCGGCCCGGCTGCCTCGCATAATCAATTCGTAAATTCGTCGAAAAGACGTCAGATTGCCCAGCGTCGCGCGACGAATTTTCACTGCTGCTCCGGCCAAGCGCCTTGCCGATTCCCGACTTGAAGCGTGACCATAATCTGCGGCTTTTTCCGCTTTTGGCCGACGCGGCAGACTCTGCGTCCGGAAAGCTTTAGCGCGCGCTGCTGAACAGATCATCTCGCAAACTAGACTGCGGCACTTGCGTCGCAGCGGTAAGCTGAAAGCTGGGAATGTCTACGCTCCGGCGCGTGTCGCCTAGCGCACTCTCCCTAAAAGTGGAGTGCGGCGGCGCCCGCATCGAACCGCCGAAATCGTCCCGCCGGACTGCTCGACCACCTCCTGCGGGAGGCCGATCAGGTGAAGTTGACTTGCTTTGATCAGACGGATCGAGATGCAAATCCTCCATACGCTTCTCAAAGTCGCCTTGCTCGCTTGAGTCGCCCCGTCGCTGACCCGCCCGCCCCGGCAGCGCGGCGTACTCCCGCATCCAGGCTCCTGAATCGAAGAATGGGTCAACCGGATCCATCCTGCTCTCCTCATGTTTGTAGAGACCCTGCAGCAATCCGTACGGCCTGGATTACGGCGAGATTGCAGCTCTTCAGATTCTCGATTGTTGTAGCCGCAACCTTTCAAGAAGCTGACGAGATCAGGATATTGCTGCGCGCGAGACCGGCGTCGCATCGGCACCCGCCTGACGACGGACGGAGTTGCTCCAATTTTATCGCACCTCTTCGCCGGTTTCGTGTTCGAGCTGACGAAATTGGTCGACCGATCTAACAATGGATCGCCGGTCGATCGTGCGCCGAATTCAAGCATCACGGCGGGACTTACATAGCCGCTACCGTCTCCAATGGATCATACGTGACGTGCATCTTGTCGTCCTTGGCATCAATTTTGGTAGTGAGCTTGTCCTATTGCAGGCGTTCATTGATGACGCACAACGTCTTTTCCTTGACGCAGACCGGAGGCGTTCTCGCGCGTTGGCACTTTTGCTTTGACTGCGGTTCTGAGGGACCAAATTGTCCACCGGGTCCGGAGCTGTTGCTCGAATGCCGTATGTGAGATCCACGTCGTACGAGAAACGGCGAATTGCGCCGTAAGCCTTCGAAAGGGACGTTCCGCTCGGAGACGAGATTCTCGCCCAGTGGCGACGAGCGCGTTCAGGCATCAAAACGACCCCAAACATTCTTTTTCGAGAAGATGTGCAGGGCGTCCTGAGTTCGCAGCAGTAACGGTGCCTGGCAAGCCAAGTTGGCAATGAAGATCCGGCAGACTTCGATTCGCTCACTTCAATCGGGCTCAGTCTTTGACTGAGGGACCGCAAGGCTTCTCTTGCAGTTTCGGGACCGCCCCGCTCGAAGCGCGCACGACCTCACCTGCACGACGGCTTGGCCATCGTAAGCTGCCAACGCGGTGCATGCTTGAACTCCACAACTTGCTTGCCAAGATGGAGCTCGCGGAACGCCCCCGAAGTCAAATAAACCTGCCGAACAGTCTGCGGCCTCGTCAACCGAGTTGGTTGGCTGAGGCAGCGCCTCCGTAACCGATGATTTCGCCGCGGCGCGCCTTGGTCTCCTCAACAACTTTTCGACCGACTGAGCTCTCGTTCCGAAGCAACTTTCGACGGGGCGCAGATAGGCGCCCTCGCCTCGCGCACGGGAATTTTCGTCGCTCACCGACCGAACGAATATAGCCGCGAAGCATCAGCCCACTTCGCTCTCCGGAGATCTGCGCAAGGCGCTGAACAGGCAAATCAGCCGTTCCCGAGCGATGACGACGTGCTGACGTGACGGTCCGTAGAGCTTGCCGACACTGATCCGCCAAAACGGACAAGATGATCTGCGAGCTGAAGCGGGCGCATGTGGGTGGACGGCGAACAGATGAGATCGTCGCGCCGGCCCCCCTTTCCGTCGGTTTGGCTCCGGCGGCGGTTGGGTTGCTGTACAAGACTCTCCATCACAATCAGGCTCGCTCCCCTCATTCATCCGAGGATCGCCGTGGAACCCCTTCACCGTGAACATTGCTCTTTGTTCGAACCTGATGGTTCGTGGGCAGCCAATCTGTGACACCCGCGAAGAACACTCTCAGCGACCATCTCGCAGCTTCGCCATCTTTCAGTTGATGGGAATGAGGCTCGCGGCCTGATGGGTTAGCACCGATGCCGAAGGATCTATATTCGGCATAATAGCTCGTGCTCAACTTGTTGGTCTCGCCGGGAGCCCATTCGCGCCAGCCTTCCGCAATCACTCGTGCATCTATCTTTGTCGACAGGAAGACCACTGTGGCGTAGGAGCGCCAGGGGCGGCCAAGCGCGATATAGCGCGCAGCAGGGTCGGCACTTAGCCTGCAATGATCAAAAACATAGCCACTGTCCTCATCCGGCGTTGCCTTGCTCTGAGCGGTATAGATGACCGCTTGATTGGCGATGCCGTGCAATTCACATTGCCGGAACCAGGCCTTGGCGTTGCCAAATATGAAATCGACATGCCCTTCGATGTAGCAGTTCGAGAAGTATTGTCGTGACATTCTACCGTTTGGTCCCTTGCCGGCAAACAGCGTGTCCTGGGCGCCGAGCAGGCGGACGCGCGTAATGACGTCCCTATCTCCGGTAACGGACAGCGCTACCGCCTGCGAAGGTGGATTGGCCGGATTGAGGGCATAGTCGTTCTGAATGGTCAGATTCTCGAGCCGGAAGTCATCGCTAGGGGCATCCAGCGTCGCCGAACGGGCCGTTCCTCCTACATTGACCGCGCCGTCGCCATACACAATGACCGTATCCTCCGGCTTGTTGCCAGTCCCTGCGAGATGAACACCGGATTTCGTGATTTTAACCTTCTCGCGATAGATGCCTGGCGCGATCCGGACGTTTCCGCCTTCCGCCGGCAATGCGTCGATGGCTTGCTGCACGGAGTGATAGTCTGCATTTCCGGCATGCGACACCAACAGTGGATGAGCGTACGCCGCGGCGATGCAGAAACATCCCGCCAGAAGTGCAGCGGAGGAAACGAAAATTCGCATGTGATCTTACACTTCGTTTCTCAGCGGGATAGCCGTCGCGCATCGACACAAGATTTTCATCGCCAAATCAGAACCTGCGTCACCTTGACATTTCCGGCCCTGCAAAACTGTCGGCCAATAGCAACCAACTCGGGACATGAGCCCGACCTTCGTCAACACCAGTAATCTTGGCCCCAGATGCGGAACTCACCACCTGAGTTCGGCGCCGCGTGTAGTGCTTACCGATTGCCGTCGCGGAATGCCTTGGAACATACCTCCGATCCGCGCAGCGGCGGTTGTGTAGCTCGTCCGGGCAGCGGGGGCCATACGTCAGAGTGATTTGCGCTGACGTTCGCATGTTCAAGTTGCCAAGTCGCGGAATTGGCAAATCGAACATCTTCGAGTGTCACGTCCAGGGCATGCCGCTCGTCTATGCCGCGCATCAGCAGCACACCAGTGTCGCCATGCACATGACGGAGAACGATTTGCCGATAGACCGGAATCCTCGTGCCTTGAGCGCGCGGATCATATTTTGCATCGAAAGCCAGCGGCCACCGGTTGCCCCTCAGGCACACGTACTCATAAGTCACGTTCTCGACCAGACCGCCTCGACCAACATCGCTCTTGATGCGCAGGCCCGACGTCGTACCATCCAGTGTCAGATTACGCACCAATATGTCTCTGGCCCCGGAATTCACCTCGCTGCCGATCGACATGCCATGCCCCCAGCCGAAATAATTATCAATGATCGAGATATGGCTGCTTGAACCATTGTCGCCGGCCTTGATTGCGACGTTGTCGTCACCCGTACGGATCCAGCTGTGGGTGATGGTCACATCCTGACTGGCGCCAAGATCGATGCCATCGGTGTTGCGGGCATCCGCCGGCGAATCGATCGTGAGGGCCCAAAACGTGGCACCTTCAACCCGGTTCATCGCGACATGAAAATTGGCAGCGTTGCGCAAGGTGACACCAGAGAACGTGATATCCTGCGCATGATCGACCTGGATCAAGCGTGGGGCGTTCTGATTGCCGCCCTGGGCTTGGGCGCGGCGGGCTAGCTGCCACCAGGTTTCCGCGCCGCCGATCAGCGCGCCGCCCTGACCATCGATGATGCCCTCTCCGTAGATACCGCCGCCGCGCGTTTTAGAAAAGCTGATGAATGGCCGGCAACCGTCGCCCTTTTCCGCAATGCGACCACATTGTCCGAGGCCCTTGTCGTAAGCGGCAGGTTCGGGGATGGCGATCAGTGTCGCACCGCGTCCGACCCATAAGGTCACGCCCGATTTCATCTCGAGTGGACCTGAGTGAAACTCGCCGCGCCCGAGATAAACTGCAGCGCCATCGGGGCAATGTTCAATGGCCTCCTGTAGGCTAACTGTATCGTTCTTGCCGGAAGGCACAGGGCGATCACAGACCGTATCAGGTGCAACAGGTTCGGCGATAGTCCGGCGGTCTTGCGCTTTTGCGGCGGGGCCGACAACCATGGAGGCGAGTATGGACAATAGGGCCCAGTTGCGAAAACGCTTTGTCATTGACCTGCTCGTGCTTTTGTCACGCGCATCATTGTCGCGTGCCTTTTCTGGTATTGAGCGCTGGCTTGATCGAGTCGCCGCGTGCGTCACTGGCGCGCACAAGATGACATTTATCCGACGCAGTAGACGCCTGGACTTGAGATCGCGCAGCAGCACCTTGCCTATGCGCGAAAAAGATGAAGCGTTTTGCGATAGTACGAAAATCCAACAACTTCGTAACGTCAGCCTGCTCACACTGATTGAGCTCCCAACCGGTCCCCGATTTCATTTGTGCAACTCCAATTGCGCGTGAGTCCACGCAGCCTCTCGTCCAGGATCGGTGGGCAGTGAGTATTCGGGAAAGCTTTCGAGAAGCTGACGAGGCTACGGCCGGCACCGGATCGCATTCGCACCGGATCCCCTCTTCCTGGTGTCTCACGAATTTTTAGATGACTGCCGTTACCCGCCCTGTTCCGGAGTGATCGCTTGCGGGACATAGTCAGTGAGTTCCGTCATCATCCATGCGATGCCGGAGGCATGGTCGGCTTCCGCGGTCAGCACCGCTCGGCACGTCGCCTGCCCAACGGCCATAGCGGACCATCGTGGTCATTGAACGCGCCCGCTCGCGCCCCCTCCATGGACGCCTAATCGGAAATTTCAACGACTTAAAGACGGACAAGACGACCGAACTGGCTGGAAGTGGAGAGCTCTTGACACTCGATTCAGGACATCTACGTGAGCAGCCCCGAAACAGGAGGCTCTAGCCAAAGACGCGGCGATACGTCCCCTATCTGGTGCTGCTCTGCGCGCATCCCTGGCGGACGCACCGCGATCAGCCAAAAAGCCGAGCCTATCGGCAAGGCCGCACCTAATTGTCCAGTTCGCCCGCCGGGTTCGCAACACCATGCGTCTCGAGATCTTCGCCAGGTCCGTCCCAAAACCTGTCGCCGTTAACGTGCGCGGCGGCAGCTTTCAGCGGTCCCATCGAGGCGAAAACGCCACGGCAGCATCCGGGTTAACAGGATTATCGAGGCTTCGCGATTTAGGCGGCCGTGCGTTGCGTATTGAATTGTTTGCCGCAGAGTTGCGCTGGCGTTCATCGATCGAGACCGCTCGACACTCAAGCCTCCGCTCCAGATCCGCCAATCCTGCCTTACATTCGGCGACAACCGATTGGGCGCGAAGCAGCTTGACCTTGAGCTCGTCCTGTTGCCTGAGTATGTTCTCAAGATCCCAATCGTTCTGCATTAGCTCATTGACCATCTGCAAGCCCCGATGCAAGGCCGACACCTAGCTTCAAGAGCGCAGGCTCTGCATGTCGCAGATGCCCCACCCCGAACCATGGGCTAATCCGATGCCAAACGATCGTCCTGAGGACGCCTTTACGCTGGCGTTCTTGCTGAGAACCACCATTCGTTGCGAGCCCCCAAGACAATCGGCTTCTGCCCGGCAAACCGGAGCGCGATCCCAAGATGGCAGAGTTCGCGAGGCAGGCGCCCGGTTTGGAAAGCGCATCGGGGGACCTCTGCCATCGATCAAGCGGGCATATTTCATCTCAATACTTCAACCGGATGCTGAACGAGCATCATAGTCACAGGTGGTTTCGTCCCATCTTCAAGCAACTGGCATGCCAATGCTGGTTGAGCGTTTTTATGAAGAAACGATGTCGGTTTGCCCGCAGCACGTAGTTGCGGGCGGTGCTGTTGTCGCGCTTGAAACAAATGACGTCCTGAGCGAGACAGCCAAAGCAGCAACCACGAGCGTCCGCGCGCATTTTCTAATGAAACTCTGGCAGGACTGGATCGAGTTCTTCCTGCTCGAGCGTCTTGGCTCCATCTTTCGCCAGGTACGCTGCCAGAGCTGCGATACCGGAGTCCGGTGGACATCGAGCGGGTGCGGATTTTTTGAACGGCACTTGTCCCAAACGCTCGGCAACTTCGACACTCATGAGGTGGGCACGGATCGGCCGGTCGACGGCGCGCTCGATGGTGTGGAAGATCCAGGTGCCGTCCGGATCGATGTCCGACCAATGAAAGATCGGCGTCTGTTCGGATACCAATCCTGCGATCGTCCGCAGCGCCTGCTGGGTGGCAAGCGAGGGGTACCCTCCGACATACATGGTCGTTCCTAATCGGCCGGGGTCCGCCTCGGCGATGTGCCGGTTGAAGCTTGCGAAATTTTCGATCGTTAGCACGTAGGCCGGCGGCTCCCGGAAGCGGACGCGATCTGCTTCCTTGGGAGTGATTCCGAGATACAGCGGAGAGATTCCGGAGAGGTCGGCTCCATCGAGGTCGATCTTGCCCGCGATCAGCAGCGGTGGCGCGAAGCGCTCAAGGCCGATTGCCCGGAGCGCCTCGCGTGGCCGCGCGCCGGGGGGAAACTCCAGGATGCCGCTCAGGAGCCGCACGACCGCGCCTTCGATCCGTTCGAGCGTTTTGCTGTGCCCCACCGTTCGTCTCGAGAAGGTCTTGTAGTCGACGCCAAGATGTTTGTTAGCCAGGATGGCCTGGGCGAGAACGAACGCGTCGCGCAGTGTCTCGACATCGGACGAAGCGAACCCGTGCCACGTTTTCCCCCGCCCCCATACCTCGGCGACTTGGGAAGCGCTGTTCTTCAGAGAGTCGTGCATCGCCGCCCCGGCGACAAGCCGCACAGCGGCATCCTCCGCGATGCGCGACGCGGGGGTACGGCGGAGATATCGGTATAGGATCTCCGCCGAGGCCAGCCGCACATGTGCCACTTGGTCGCGCATGGGGCCCCGCCCCCAACCAAGGGAGACCGCGCCGGCGCTTTCGGCTTCCCTGATCTGTTTCAGGAAGGCGTCCGCCGCGACTACTGATGGGAAAGCGGGGTAGTCCGGGTGGGCGATCGGGCTTGCGGCCCCCGCCTCGAAGCGGTTGAGCAGGTCGTTCAGCAGGCCGATCGCATCCGTGAAACGCCGAGCCATGGCTACTCGGCGGCCAGACGGGTGGCGAGCTCATCTTCGGACATCAGGTCCGGATCGATGGCCATCAGCTCGCGCTTGGCCTTCTCTTTCAGTTCCACCACAGTGGCCCTGGACTGCTCGCCGATGCGGTCCACCTCCACGATGGTGTCCATGTGCTCGAGCACGGCGACGCGCTTCTCGAACGGCGCCGCGATCACGAACTGCAGGCCGAGGTTTTTGTAAAAGCTCATCATCTGCCGCTGGTTCTTGCCGTCCATCTTGGAGAAGGCCTCATCGAACATGGCGAGCGCGAAACCGGCGGGCTTGCCGGCACGACGCTCCGCGCTGCCGTAGACGGCGGCCAGCGAAGCGCCGATGGCAACGTAGATAGGCACCTGTTGTTCGGCGCCAGACCCGGTGCCGCGCCGCTGCTCCCAGCGGGTCGAGCGGCCGGTGGCAACATCCTCCATGTGGATCTCGAAGGTGTAGAAGTTGCGGTAGTCCTCGAACTGGGTGAAATCCTTGTCGGGGTCCTCGAGCAGCGCCTCGAGTGCGACGATCGTATCCTTGTGCGGGAAGTCATCGGGCACGTCGCCCCGGAACAGCATATCGAGCGCCTCCGGAGAGGTTTTGGCGATCTCGATGATCTTCAGGATGGGCTGGAATTCCACCATCTGGGTGCGATGGAATGAATATCGCTCGTTATGGAACGGATGTGCGTAGAGGCTACGGTTCAACGATTGCAGCTCCCGCTCCATCTTTCCGATCCGGGCCGTGAGCGCGTTGATGAACTCGCCGCGCAGCAGGGTAGAGGCCTTTTCCGCCGCATCCCGCGCCTGCCTTTCGTACTGGCGCAGCTCATTGGATTCGATATCCGAGATCAGCTGCTCCATCCATGGCTTCACCTCCCGCAGCGGCTCGCTTTCCGCACCGACCTGCGAACTCATCCCGAACTGGTCGAAGTAATCGTAAAGAAGCTCGCGGACCCGTCGCTCGATCCGGGCGCGCTCGTTGTCGGACACATTCGCATCCTTCAAGGCCTTCTCGGCGATGGCCCGGTGTTTCTCAGCGAAGCCCTTTTGGGCTGCGGCATCGAGGCGGTCGCGGTAGACGGCCCTGCCTTTCGCGGTGGAGTAGAGTGGGAGGAAATGCGGTATATCGACCGGGCGACCCTGAGGTTGAGTTCGGAGCCGGGCACGTTCTCGCCCTCTCCGAGCCTCCTCTCCGCCGACCTGACCTCGCCGTCATGCTCGCCGAACGCCTTCTGCTGTGTCTTTCTCTCCTCCAGCCTCTTCTCCTTCAGCTTTTGCTGCGCCCTCTTTTTGTCGCGAAGCCCGCCGTCCCCCGCGCCGTCGAGGGCATCGAGCCTGGCCTGAGCTTCAGCGACCTCAGTCTGCGCGGCCGCGAAGGCGGCCGCGCAAGCCCCCAGATCATTACGTCCCTCGCAGATGTTCTTCAGAGCGGCAAAAGCCTGCTCCGCGGCATGGGCCTCCTTCCCCTTGTCGATCAGGATCCGACCCAGCTCCTCGGCCTGATCCTGCAGGGATCGCAGGGCGTTCGCCTGGGCTGCCTTTCCGATCTTATACTGCGAGGATTCGATCCAGCGATGGCTCCGGACGAGTCCGTCGTCGTAGAGGCCGTCCTTCATTATCGCCCGGCCGGGCCTGTTGAACTGGTCGAGCGTGTCGGCGAGACGGACGTTGCCGTAGCGGCGCATGATGAAGGCCATCGCGTCCGGATCCTGGCTCCGGAAGATCGAGGGGAAAGTGCCGCGCTCCGGCTTGGCCCTGAACTGCTCGAGCTTGTTTAGGCTCACGAGCGATGCATGGCGAAACTCGCGGCGACCTTCCTTGAAGATTGACGTGGCGGCGCTGATATCCGCTCTGTCCACGAACACGGCTTCCCGGTCGCGACCGAGGAGCGCCTCGGCGGCTCCTACCCACTCGGGTTCGGCGACTTCGATGATGTCGCAGAGTACGCGCGGGACCATTCCACCCTGCCGCAGCCTGCGGCAGAGGAGTTCAGTGTCGTCGCCGAGATAGGCGCGCGCCCCTCCGGCGGCGTGCTGTCGGATCCGTTCGAGCACCTCGTCGCGCCTGCCGCGGAGGCCGGAAAGCTCCGCGATGATCCTTTGACGCGCTTCGTCGATCTTCGGCAGCCATTTGGCGCCGCTTGCCGCGAAGGACTTCTCGGCCGCGGTGACCTCGTCGGAGACGCCCCCGATGTCGGCCCCGGCGGTGGCGGTCAGAAGACGCTCAAGCGCAGGAACGAAGTCCTCGAAACCGTCCGCGCACATCGCGCGTAGCGGCTCCAGGCGACGGATGTTCTCCATGCGAGCCTTGAAGTCCGCCGAGGCGCGGTGCGCCGCCTGCCCGGCCACATCGGCGGTCTGCTGCAGGGACTTTCTGCCGGTCTTGGCATCGTGCTCGGCGATCGCGGCCGTGAGGCGTTCGATCTCCTTATCGATGGCCTTGACGTCGTCGTCGATGAATTCGAGTTCTTTTGCTGCGGCGTCCCGGCGCGCCATCTCGGTACGCCGCTTGGTCTTGAAGTCCAGGTTTGTCGCGCGCGCCGCGAGCCAAGTCGCGCGTTTTGCGACCCATTCCTCCCTGAACTTGGTCTCGAGCGCCTCTTCAAGCGCGGCGAGGACGCCCCGAAGCGCCCTTAGGGCTTCGAGCCTGAGGCGCATTTTCCGGATGGTCTCGCTGATGTTGCGGTATGTCTGGATCGACTCGCGCAGCTCCTTGATGCCGATCGGACTGTCCTCGAGGATGTAGTTCCGCACGAACTGCGTCGCCGTCTGGTTGTGATCGAGCGTCATCGCGTTGACGATTGATTTCTGCAGGGCGCTGGCGTTCTGTTCGCCAAAGGACGAATGCGGCAGAAGATGGCGCATGTACTCGCGGACATAGTCGCTCGCCCGGTCGCGATGATTGACGAAGTTGCCTTCGCCGACCGCTGCGACGATCCGGGCGCGCACGTCCTCCCACTGCGCCGGGAATTGCGACTTTCCTCGCTGCTCGATGAAGTCCTTGGAGCTCAGAACGGTCCCGACGGCGACGAAGAGTGCCAGCACGGTCTCCCTGCTGTCGGACTTGCGCGCCTCGAGCGCCATGCCGATCGTGACCGGTGACCGGGCGCCTTCCGTGTCTTCGAAACCGAGCGCGATGTAGGTGCGCGCCTCGTCGCGCCGGCGCTGATCTTCGCCGAGCGTCCCAAGGCAGTAATCGACGACGCTGCGCTTCGAGCCGCTGCGCGATTTTCCGCTATCGCCGGCGACCGCGTTCAGGCGCAAGAACCGCCGGCTCCCGCCGGTGAGAACGACCTGTGCCATGTCGAGGATTGTGGATTTGCCGGACCGGTTCTCGCCCAGGACCCCGACGTGTCCCCTCACGTCGATGTCGGCGACGTCGAATAGGTGCCAGTTCACCATCGTCAGGTGGCGTAGCTCCATCATGCCTCGTCTCCTGCGGGCTGCGGAAACCGCGCCTCCTCGCTACGGACGTAGCGCTCGAGCCGTTGGAGGGCATCGCCGCCACTGATCAGCTTAATCATCGGACGGATCCTGATCTCGCAGTCCTGCTGCTCGTCGTCAAAATCACCGATCTCGACCAAACTGCGTTGGGCGACCTCGCGCAGGATGTCCCGGAACCGGGCGGCCGAGATCGCGCCACCGCCGCCGTGTTGCGCCATCTCGCGGTAGCGATCGAACAGGTCGTTCAAAGTGGCCACTACGACGGCCCGGTCCTCGACTGCTCCGACGTTCACCTCCTGCTGCCAGTATGCCGCCAGCACCAGCATGACGATGGTTTCGTCGAGCTTCATCCGGGGCAGCGGCACGTCCTCGTCCATGGCGACGATGCCGGCCCACTGCGCCTCCGGATCGCGGTGGACGCGGTATCCGCAACTATCGAAGAAGCCGTCGACCACGTCGCGGAAGCGGCCGTCCATGATCGTGTTGTAGACTGTCCCGGTCCGGGGGTCTCCCGCGAACACGAACTGCCGCCGTAGCAGGAAGTGCTGCGCTTTGCGGAGGTCGGCTGCCTTTTCCGCGCCGAAGGAGCGCTCGACGTTTTCGAACTCACTGAGCATGAGCCGCCCTCGCCTTCCGGAGTGCGCCCGATCGCTTGACCAGGAAGTTGGCGCAACGGAGCCATTCGCTGTCGTGTGGGGGCGTGTCGGGGCACGGTTCGAGTTCGAACCCGGCCGCGACCTGCGCCGGAACCTCGCCTGTCAGCGCATATCGGCGGGCGCAATCGAAGGCGAGAAAGTCGTCCACGGTATCGATTTCCATGAAGCGGGCTTCCCTGGTCGCGAATGGCGGCACCTGCCCCTCGAGGAATCGTCTGACATCCTCGGGGCGGGGCGCGATGCGAGCGATGTACTCGAGGCGGAGCTTCTTGCGCAGTTCATACAACGGATCCGACGGCGGCTCGGCGAGCTCCCTTGCTTCGACGGGACGGCGCGGCTGCCTGGCCGGCGCCTGATGGTGCTCCGACCAGGGCGACCGCAGCGGCTCGATGCTCCATTCGATTGTCGCCTTGTGGTGCCTGCCGTCGCGCAGTAAGGCATCCAGGCGCCGCACCAGGTCGCCGGCCCGGCCGACGAGTCCCTGCCCGCCCCGCTCGGCGTACTTAATGGTGTTGCGGACCCGGGCTTCGAGCTGCCTGCGGAAGGCCTCGATCCTGTCGAACATCTCCCCGATCTGATCGAAGATGCTTTCGATAGCCAGCAGGTCGTCGGCCGCGGCCATTCGACCGTCCTCGATGTCGGCTGCCATGCTGGAAGCTATGTACTCCTCGGCGAGGACCTGCATGGTTTCCGGGCTGTAGGAGATCCTCCGCGCGAGATCGACGATGGCGTCGCGGAAGCGGTATGGATGGTTGACGGTGAGGATGGACTCGAAATCCTTCAGCAGGAGCTGTTCGATGAACTCCTCGAAAAAGGCTTCGAGCCGGGTAGCGACTGTTTTCGACTCCATGACGGTCCGTCGGACGCGCTTCAGGTCGGCCAGAATGGCCCGCAGACTCTTAGTGAACTGGTCGGCCTGATTGCGCGCCTCGCGGACGGCGAGCGCGGCTTCGCGCTGCTTGCGGTCGGTGATCTCAGGCCTCAGTTTTTCGACGGCCTCCAGGTTGAGGCGGATTTGCACGATCAAGCCGCCGAATCGCTGCGAGAGATCCTTGTTGAGGCTCGCGAGCCGTTGCAGCACGAGCAGCGGTCCCATAGCCATGTCCACAGTGACGCGAAGCCCGTATTCCTCCTCTTCAAGCCATCCCCAGACGAGCAGCCGGGCGTATAGTTGTCGGGCAAGACCGAGCGCCTTGTCGCCCTTCTCGGAAGCGAGCGCGACGTCGGCCTTCCGGATCCGGCGGCGTCTCGCGGAGATCATTTCCGGCAGGCTGCCGAAATCATCGCCCTCGTTCCAGAGGACGGGGTTGGCGCGCATGACGTCGTAGATGGCGTGGACCACCTGCTGCGGCGTCGGGAACGACGGCGCGCCTGAAAAGAAGCGTTCGTGCAGATCCAGCAGACACGCTGCGTACAGGTGCTTGTGATCGCGCGAAAAAGCTAAAAAGGCGTCGTCATGCAAATGGCGGAACAAGGTCAATGACGCGGCTCCTGGCCCGACCTCATCCTGAGTTGGCGGCACTAAATGCACGGCCTGCCGGGCAAAATGTTAGTGAGAGTGGGTCTTGAAAACACAACCGGAAGATCAGTTCTTAGTATGTTCTAATATAGCTTTCCAGCTCAATCGCTGTCGAGACTCCAAAGGTCCGATCGGAGCTAGTGTCCGGTCTCAGATCGGGAACAATCCGGCCTCAAGTCATTGAATTTGTTGTTGTTACTATTGCGGCAAAATGGATACAAGGAGTTGCTTGGCACGATAGTGATACGAACGTTCGACATGTCGAGGAGGCTCTCTCGCCCACCGGCAGATTCGAGCCCAGCTCTACATCGATCATCAGCTTTAGCCCGTCCTATTCGTGAGAGTGCGGCTTTTGGGCCCGATTGATGCGGCCGCACATCTTGTCTGACGAGGCGCACAGGATTGCCTTCGGCTTTTCGCCGCCTGACGACC
>NZ_JASAUS010000165.1:0-14453 GCF_029953005.1 Bradyrhizobium sp. Mp27
TCTGCGGCCGCTGAATCTGAAGGCCGTTGCCGACGCCATCCAGATGCATGAATCCACGGTGTCGCGTGTCACCGCCAACAAGTACATGGCGACAAATCGCGGCACATTCGAATTGAAATATTTCTTCACGGCCTCGATCGCCTCCGCCGACGGCGGCGAGGCGCATTCCGCCGAGGCCGTGCGCCACCACATCAAGCAGCTGATCGATTCGGAAGCGCCGTCGGCGATCCTGTCGGATGACACGATCGTGGAACGCTTACGCGCCTCGGGAATTGATATTGCCCGCCGCACGGTCGCGAAGTACCGCGAAGCCATGCGCATTCCCTCTTCGGTGCAACGCCGCCGTGACAAGCAGAGCGCTCTTGGTAACGTCCTCTCCACCGCAATGCCCGATCGCTCCCGCAACACCGAGCCGGCCTGATTGCGCGGGCGCGAAATCGCGCTACTCTCGATCTCCCATCGAGACCGATCCAAGCTGGGCACTTAAAACCAAGCGAGGCATCACATGACCCTCAGAATCTCGGGAAAGAGCGTCAGCGTCGGCGACGCCCTGCGCGGCCGCGTGACCGATCGGACCGACGAGGTCCTGCGTAAATATTTCGACGGGAACTATTCCGGCCACATCACCCTGAGCAAGGATGGCTTCGGCTTCCGCACCGACTGTGCCCTGCATCTCGATACGGGAATTACGCTGGAGGCCGATTCGAACGCGCCGGATGCCTATGCCAGCGCCGACCAGGCGCTCCTGATGATCGAGAAGCGGCTCAAGCGCTACAAGAGCCGGCTCAAGGACCGCTCGGCCCGCAAGGCCCATGTCGCCTCCGCGGCGCTGGCCGCCATGGACGCCACGAGCTACGTGCTGGAGGCGCCGGGCGAGGGTGAGGACGAGGACGAGGTCACCGGCTACAGTCCCGTCATCATCGCCGAGGCCACCACCTCGCTGAAGCAGCTGTCGGTGAGCGAGGCCGTGATGGAATTGGACCTCAGCGGAGCGCCCTGCCTGGTATTCCAGCACGGCTCCAGCGGCCGGGTGAACATCATTTACCGCCGGGCCGACGGCAATGTCGGCTGGATCGACCCGCCGGGGGCCAAACCGGACGGTTAAGGGCTGGAACCGACCCCCGTACCAACCGCAGCCCTTAACAATGAGCGGGGCAAAGCCGCACGCAGCAGTTGGCACCGGGATTGCGTTGGAGTAGAAGCGCCCCACATCAGGATCGGGGCTAAGTCCCCCTCCTGCTTCACCTTCTTGATGCCGGCCAGGCATGGTTTGACCAAGCTGGCCAATTCGGAACCTGACGGTTTAATTCACCTCGGAAACCTTCCATGCCGATTACCGATCTGGTCGCACCCGAGGCGATTCTCCCGGCATTGAAGGTCAACAGCAAGAAGCAGGCGCTTCAGGAGCTCGCGGCCAAGGCTGCCGAGCTGACCGGACAGAACGAACGCTCCGTTTTCGAGGTGCTGCTGCAGCGTGAGAAGCTCGGCACCACCGCGGTCGGCTACGGCGTCGCCATTCCGCACGGCAAGCTGCCCAAGCTCGAAAAGATCTTCGGCCTGTTCGCGCGCCTCGATCGTCCGATCGATTTCGAGGCGATGGACGGCCAGCCGGTCGATCTCGTCTTCCTGCTGCTCGCGCCCGAAGGCGCCGGCGCCGATCACCTCAAGGCGCTCGCCCGCATCGCCCGCCTCCTGCGCGACCAGGACATCGCCAAGAAGCTTCGCGCCTCGCGCGACGCCCAGGCGATCTATTCGGTGCTGGCGCTGCCGCCGGCGACCGCGGCGTAACGTCGCCCGTCCTCGTCGCCCGCTGAGAAGCGGAATCGATCCACGCAATTGCCAATGTACGCCGGCCATCTCCGTAGCATGCGCGCGGGATGTCGTGATCTCGTACTAGCCGGCAAGATAGCGCGAAAAAATTTCCCCATTTGAGACGTCCGGCACATCGCGCCATGTCGGACTCCGCTAAGGACGGCCAGGAACGCAAGTGGCGCTCAGATCGACGCGCCGTCCTGCGCTTTCGCTGAGGTCGTTACCTATCGCCCGAAGGTCGGGCCCGTAGGATGAAAGTGGTTGGCGCGGTGCAGAGCAGGGCTGTTGTGGTGGGGCTAGTGATAGCAGGTACCGCAGTCCCGGCCGTCGCGCAGGATGCCGGATCGCTGCTCCGCGAGATGCAGCGGCAGCAGGAGATGCAGCGGCAGGAAAGGCTGCCGTCCCCTGGCGAGATTCGACCGCAGCAGGCGCCCGCCGCCATCCCCGACCGGGGCGAGCGCATCATCGTGAAGGGCGTGCGCTTCACCGGCAAAGTGGAGCTGTTGCCACAAGCCGAGCGCGAGCAACTCGTTGCCTCGGTGCGCGGCAAGCGCCTCGGCATCAAAGGGCTCTATGCGCTGGCCGATCAGGTGACGGCCGTGCTCCAGGGCCGCGGCCGGTTGCTGGCGCGCGCGCTGCTGCCGCCTCAGGATATCACCAACGGCATCGTCACGATCGAGATCGCCGAGGGCGCGCTCAAGCCATCACGCTCGACCGCGCCAAAGGCGTGCGCGTGCGTGAGGACCTGTTGCGCGCGATCATCGAGGGTCGTCTCAAGCCGGACGGCGTGACGCGGCGGGATCTGGAAGACGCGCTGTTGCGGATGAACGACCTGCCGGGCGTGTCGGTACATGCCAAGCTCGCGCCGGGCGATGCGCCGAACACCAGCAAGCTCGTCGTCGGCGTCGCGCAGGCGCCCATTCTCGGGGGGCGGTATCTGGGCCGATAATTACGGCAGCTCCAACGTGGGCAAGGCGCAGGGCAACGGACTCATCTCGCTCACCGACGTGTCCGGCTACGGCGACCTGACGCGGCTCTCCGGCACGGTGTCGCAAGGGCAGGAGTACGGCTCGCTGACGACGAGCGTGCCGCTCGGCGCCAGCGGCTTCATTGCCAATGCGAGCTACGGCTATCTCGACTACCACAATATCGACGCCATCGGCCGCGCCCTCGGTCTTACCGGTTTTGCCCATTTCGCCAATGGCGGCGTCGACTACAGCTTGATCCGCTCTCGCGATTTCAACCTCCAGCTTGGCGGCGCCGTGACCTGGAAGGCGCTGGTCGACGACAGTATCGTCGGAACGCTTCAGGACAAGCGCTCGACCTCCGGCACGCTCGGCCTCAACGGTGACCGGCGCGACGCGCTGCTCGGCGGCGGCATCACCAACTGGTCGGTGAGCTGGACTTTTGGCGATCTCGATCTCTCGCGCGTGGCGAGCGCGCTCGCGGCGGACCAGGCTGGGCTCCTGACGCAAGGGCCGTTCAATCGGATCAATGCTTCGGTTGCCCGGCTTCAGGCCTTGCCCGGAGACTTCGCACTGTTCGGTCGCCTCTACGGGCAATGGGCCGACAAGAACCTCGATTCCTCGGAAGATTTTGCGCTGGGCGGTCCGTTCGGCGTGCGCGGCTATCCCGTCGGCGAGGCGCGCGGCGACGTGGGCGTGCTCGGCACGCTGGAGCTTCGCTACAACGCGCCGCTGCCTGTGCGCTTCGGCAGCCTGCAACTCGCGAGCTTCCTGGACGGCGGCTACGTCAAGATCAACGTGTCGCCGAACGGCATCGCGCCGGTCACTGTCTGCGGCTGCAACGATTACGGGCTCGCCAGCGCCGGCCTCGCCGCGCGCTGGACGCGCGAGTGGCTGAACGTCTCGGCGAGCTGGGCCCATACGCTGGGCGACAATCCCGGCCGTTCCATCATCACCGGCGCCAATGCCGATGGCGTCAAGGCCAACGATCAGTTCTGGCTGCAAGCCGGCATTCGCTTCTGATGTTTCGAGGGGGCACGCGATGACATCGACCCTGCCGCGGATGCGACTCGCAATCGCGCTGTCCGCGACCACGATGCTGACGCCGCCGGCGCTGGCGCAGACGCTGCCGACCGGCGGCCAGGTCGTGTCGGGACAGGCCACGATCAGTCAGTCCGGCAACGCCATGACGATCAACCAGTCGAGCGACCGGATGATCGCCAACTGGCAGAGTTTTTCGATCGGCGCCGGCAGCTCCGTGACCTTCAATCAGCCCGGCGCATCCTCGGTCGCGCTGAACCGCGTCGTCGGCCAGGACCCGTCAAGAATCCTCGGCAGCCTCAGCGCCAATGGGCAAGTGTTCCTGATCAATCCGAACGGCATCGCTATCGGCAAGACCGGCAGCGTGCAGACCGGCGGCTTCGTCGCCTCCACGCTCGGCATCAGCAACGCTGATTTTCTGGCCGGTCGCTACAACTTCACCGGCAGCGGCGGCGCGATCACCAATGAGGGCAGCATCTCCGGCAAGGTGGTGGCGCTGATCTCCCCGAGCGTCAGCAATTCCGGCAGCATCACCGGCAGCACGGCGCTCGCCGCCGGCACCGACGTGCTGCTGGACTTCAATGGCGACGGCCTGCTCTCGGTCGAGGTCAAGGCCTCTACCGTCAAGACCCTGGTCGAGAACAAGGGATTGATCCGCGCCGATGGTGGGCTCGCCATCCTCACCGCCAAGGGCGCGAGCGACGCCATGAAGGGCGTCGTCAACAACACCGGCGTGGTGCAGGCCGCGAGCATCGGCAGCAGGAACGGCCGCATCCTTCTGCTCGGCGATGCCAAGCACGGCGAGGTCAATGCCGGCGGCACGCTGCGGGCCCGCTCGGTCGAAACCTCCGCCGCCAAGGTCAATCTCGCCGCCGATCTGAAGGTCGATACGTTGGGCGGACGCTGGCTGATCGATCCCGTCAACATCACCATCGACGCGAACTACGCTGGCATCTTGCAGACCGCGTTGGCGAGCGGCGACGTGACGGTGACGACCTCGGGCAGCGGCACCGATGAAGGCAACGTCACGGTCAACTCCGCCGTCACCTGGGGCTCGCATATCCTGACGCTGCGGGCCGACAACAACATCGTCATCAACGCGCCGCTGACATCGACCGGCACGACCAGCAGTGACGGCCTGGTCCTGCAATACGCACAGACCACGGCCACCGGTGGCTACACCATCAACGCGCCGGTCAACCTGGCGGCGGGCAGCCTGTTCCAGACCCAGAAAGGAACTGATGCCGCCATCACCTATGCGGTGATCACCGATGTGAATGCCCTGCAGAACATCAACACCAACCGGTCCGGCAACTATGTGCTGGGCGCGAACATCGATGCCAGCGCGACGGCGGGTTGGAATGGTGGCGCCGGCTTCACGCCGATCGGCGGCATCGGCGATATCAGCAAATATTTTTCCGGCGTTTTCGACGGGCTCGGTCACCGCATCAGCAACCTGACCATCAACCGGCCGTCCAGCGATAACATCGGCCTGTTTGGCTACATCGATGGCGGGACCATCCGCAATGTCGGCTTGGAAGGCGGCAGCGTGACGGGCAACAATTCCGTCGGCGGGCTGGTGGGGTCGAGCGGCCTCTGGGTCTACGGCGGCACGAGCAGCGTCGCTTACAACACCATCAGCAACGTTTACAACACAGGCAATGTGACCGGCAGCGGCGCCATGGTCGGCGGGCTGGTCGGCGACGCCTATATCACGACGATCAGCAACTCATATGCCACCGGCACGGTTGCGGGCTATGGCGCCGCCGGCGGGCTGGGAGGGCGCGTCGTCGCCTCGTTCGTCTCCAACTCGTATGCGACCGGCAACGTGTCCGCTAGCTGGGAAGGTGCTGGCGGGCTGATCGGGTACAATATCGGCACGTGGATGGGACCGGGCCCCGCGGATTATGCCATCGGTACGGTGAGCCACTCTTATGCCACGGGTACCGTATCTGGCGGCATCAATGTCGGTGGCTTGTTGGGCTACAGCAACCTCGGTCTCGTCACCGACAGTTACGCCACCGGCAATGTATCAGGCACCGGCGCAGTTGGCGGCACAGGCACAGCTGCCGGCGGACTGGTGGGATTCCAACAGTACAGCCGGGTGGAGCGGTCTTACGCCACCGGCAACGTGTCCGGTGTCGATGCGGTCGGCGGGCTGGTGGGAGGCAGCTGGTACGGTGCCGTGGTAAGCCAGTCTTACGCGACCGGCAACGTGTCCGGGACGCGTTCGGTTGGCGGGCTGGTCGGGCACAGCAATGAAGCCGTTTGGGTGCTCGATTCCTACGCCACGGGAGCGGTTTCTGGAACTTCCGAGGTCGGCGGGCTGGTGGGGGTGAATCAGGAAAGCCACGTGAGCCGGAGCTACTTCGCGGGCACCGTGTCGGGAACCAGCAATGTCGGCGCGATCGTGGGAATGAACTGGGATGGCGGCGAAGTCATCCAAAGCTATGCGAACAGGGACACATCGGGGCAGAGCGCCGCCTGTGGCGGATCCGGCGGCGTCGGCAACATCTGCGATGGCGGCATGCTCACCACGGCCCAGCTGCGCGATCCCTTCACCTTCATCAACAACGGCTATGACTTTGCCGCCGTCTGGGGCAAGTCCGTCAGCGGCGCCAACAACGGCATGCCGGTGCTGCGCGCGTTCGGCGACACCGTCTACGATGCCTATGTCAACGTCGCGGGCTCGGCCAGCACCACCTATGGCACGCTGGCCTCGCTCGGCGGCTTGACGATGACCGGCGTGAACACCAATCGCGTCACGCTCGGCTGGGGCAGCGCAGTCACCACCGCATTGGGCGCGGGCAGCTACAATCTCAGCGGCCCCGACGTTATCAACGCGACCGGCTCGGGCGGCGCGGTCTATGTCGGCTCGGTCGCGGTCGGCCTCACCATCGACAGGGCGCCGCTCACCATCAGCGCCAACGCGTCCAAGACCTATGACGGCCTCGCCTTCTCCGGCGGCAGCGTCGCTTATTCCGGCTTCATGAATGGCGAGACTGCATCCGTGCTGTCGGGCACGCTTCTTTATGGCGGCACGGCGCAGGGCGCGGTGAATGCCGGCCGCTACAGCCTGACGGCGTCGGGCCTCTCCTCGGCCAATTATGTGATCACCTATGCCGACGGTTCGCTGACCGTCAACAAGGCGCCGCTCACCATTGCAGTCAACGGCGTCACGAAGAATTACGACGGCGTGCCGTTCTCCGGCGGCAGCGCGATCTATTCCGGCTTCGTGAACGGGGAGGGGCTGTCCGCGCTATCAGGCACGCTCGTCTACGGCGGCTCGGCCCAGGGCACGCGTAATCCCGGGATCTACGGCATCGCCGCCTCGGGGCTGACATCCGCGAACTACGACATCATCTATGTCGACGGCCGGCTCGCGATCATTCCGCGCGACGCGGGCGCCTGCTCGCTTGGGGCCGGCGGCAACCCGCTCTGCGGCGCCACTCCGTCCGATCCCGCCGCGCCCCTCGGGTTGAACGACCAGGCGCCTATCGAGGTCGTGCTGCGTTAGAGCACCCGGTAGCGGCACAATCGCAGCTACGCCGGCAAGGGCGTCCTGCGCTACGCCTGGTGAGACCGCGGAGGCGGCCTTCACCCGTTCGAACCGAAGCCCCGCCGTCTGCGACTTATTTTCGCAGCCGGGTGCTGTGATGTTTCTCCGCCGGATTCGATGGTCGCCCGGTTGCGCGTCCCGGCGCGGCTTCGGTGCAGGGTTTTTTGAGCCATGAATTGCGGTTCGATCGGCCGGATTTTCGGTCTGTTTTGCTCGGTCACCATTGCCGTGACGGTTGCCGTCCATGCCGACGATACGTCCAACGACCGCGTCATCGCCGAAAAGACCGAGATCATCGCGGCTGATCCGACCAACGCGGTTGCTTACGAGCTGCGTGGCGAAGCCTGGTACATCAAGCGGGACAAGGATCGCGCCTTCGAGGACTGCAGCGCCGCGATACGGATCGATCCGAATTTCGGGCGGGCTTATAACTGCCGCGGCCGCGCCTATTCGGCGAGGGGCGAACGGGATCGCGCGTTGGCCGATTACAACGAGGCCATTCGCCTCGATCCCGGCTACGGTCCGTCCTACACCTCCCGTGCCCTCGAATATTTCAACCAGCGCGAATTCGATCTGGCGATCGGCGCGTTTACCGAGGCCATCGAACGCAATCCCAAGCAAGCCTACTTTGCCCTTATCAAGAGAGGGGAAGCGTATGCGGCGAAGCGCGACTCCGATCATGCCGTCACCGATTACAACGAGGCGACGCGGCGCAATCCCGCCGCCGCATGGCCCTACGAGCTGCGAAGCACCGTCCATTTCAACAAGGGCGAGATCGACGAGGCTCTCGATGACTGCAACACCGCCGTCCGTCTGGAGCCCGGGAGTGCTGGCGGCCATTATTGCCGGGCCATCGTTCTCCTGAAAAAGGACGACACCGACAACGCCATCCGCGAGCTCGATGACGTCACCAGGATCATGCCTTCCTTCGAGAAGGCATATCTCGCCCGCGCCCTCGCCTGGCACGAAAAGGGCGACGATCAACGCGCCATTGCCGATTTCGACGAAGCAATTCGGCTTCGGCCGGGAAATTCGACGGCCTACAACAATCGCGCCAGTGCGTTTCGCGACATGGGCGAGAACGATCGCGCGCTCGCCGACTACAACGAGGCGATCCGGCTCGATCCCAACAATCAGGTCGCTCTGGCCAATCGCGGCATCCTCTATATGAAGCTGTCCGACGCCAGACATGCGCGCGCCGATTTCAATAGCGTGCTCGCGCTGCCGCCGGGCGACCAATGGGCCGCGGACACGGCGCGCGAAGGACTTGGCTTTTTGAAGTGATGCGTCTCGAAAGAGCGCGCATCTCCGCTCTCGTGCCCCGGACGCAGCGCAGCGCTTCCCTCGCGATGCGAAGCATCGTCGAGAGCGGTGCGCTGCTGAGCCTTCGCCGGCGCCGCTCGTGCGCGTCAGCAGACCGTCGGCAGCAGGCGCCGGACTTCGTCGAGCAGTTCGGGAATCGCCGTCTTGTCGCCCGCGAGGTGCTTAAGCAGCGCACTTTGGAATAGACCGTCGAACAGCGCATAGAGCGCGGCGGGCGACGACGCCGGCCGCTTGCCGCCGAGCTCGGCATAGCGGGAGGCGATGCGCCAGATCATCGCTTCCAGGCTCTTGTCGATCTCGAGTACATCCTTGCGAAACGCCGCCTCGAACATCGCCTGCGAGCGCAGGTCGTACCAAAGGCGGTGCATACGGGCTTCGCTCTGCAGCGTTGCTGCGAGCTTGGCGAGGAAACCCTCCGTCAATTCGCCGCGGCTCGTTGCCGTCGCGACGACATCGTCATATCGCGTCACGCACTTCGCCTTGTAGTGGCGGACGCAGCAGCAGATCAGGTCGAGCTTGTCGCTGAAATAATAGTGGAACACGCCGTGCGTGAACGCCGAGTTCTGCGCGATTTCGCGCAGGCTGGTGCGTGCGAAGCCGAGCTCTCCAAGTGTTTCGAGCGCGGCCTCGGCAAGCTCGATGCGCCGCGCGTTGAACTTCTCGTCGCGCAGCACCTCGGCCGCATCAGCCACACGCCGGGCCGCTCCCGTCACCTGCCGCGCCATCTCGTCCCTTCCTCAGTCCCGTTCTTTCAAGGACTTATACCGCGTCGACCGCGGAATGCTCCATTCCCCTCACAACCACTTCCTTTGACAACTGTCAAATTCGTTCTTGACAAGTGTCAAGATATTGGCAGAGGTTCGCACCAAGAATTTGGACAGTCGTCAAGACGCCCGACCATGGAGGAACGCTTCGCTGGGTGCCGCCGAAAGGCCTGCGCCCATCGACCTTGTGCGCGCCGATTGGCGCAGCACGAATCGATCACCAGCAACGGAGGAGTGCGTTATGAGTGGGAAGAGCCTTGCAGGCAGGAACGCCCTGGTCACCGGCGGTGCCCGAGGAATCGGCGCGGCCATCGCGCAAGCGTTGGCGCGTGCCGGCGCCTCGATCATGATCGCCGACATTCTGGAAGAGACCGGCCGCGCCAGCGCAGCCGCTATCGCGAAGGAAGACGTCGCCACGGGCTTCGTCCAGCTCGACGTCACCGACGACGCTCAATGGGAGCGGGCGGTTGCCAACACCGTCGCAACCCTCGGCGGCTACGACATTCTGATCAACAATGCAGGCATCGAGATCACGTCGCTGATCTCCGAGGTCAAGGCCGAGGACGCGCGGCGGATGTGCGACGTCAATATCGTTGGCACCGTGCTCGGCATGAAGCACGCCTTCCGTGCCATGCGCCCGGGCGGACCGGCCGGCAAGGGCGGCGCCGTCGTCAACATCGCCTCGGTTGCGGCAACGATCGCCTTCCCGAGCATCGCGGTCTATTCGGGCACCAAATCCGCGGTTGACCGCATGACGCGGGTCGGAGCGATGGAAGCCGGCAAGCTCGGTTTCGGCGTGCGCGTAAACTGCATCTATCCGGGCCTGATCCCGACCGACATGGGCATGCAGCTCGCCAACGACATCGTCAAGGTCGGGCTCGCGGCTGACGTCAACGCCGCAGTCGGCTCGGTGGTGGAGCAAACCCCGCTCGGCCGTCTCGCCGAGGTCACGGACATCGGCGATGCCGCGGTGTTCCTGTGCTCGAACGAGGCGCGCTTCATCACCGGCATCGGACTGCCGGTCGATGGCGGCATGGGCATGTAACAACAAAGCCGACAACAAGCATTTCGGAGGAACGCAATGAGCGAGAAGAAGCCCGTCATCGTCTATGGCGCTTCCGGCTATACCGGCCGGCTGGTCTGTGAATACTTACGCGAATACAACATCCCCTTCATCGCCTCCGGCCGCAGCAATGAGAAGCTCAACGCCGCGATGAAGTCGAATGTCGCGGGCATCGAGACCGCCGACTACGAGGTGGTTAAGGTGCCGCACACCGTCGCTGCGCTGACTGAATTGTTCAACGGCGCCTCGGTGGTGCTCAACACCGTGGGTCCCTTCGCCAAGTTCGGCGGCGAAGTGGTGCAGGCTTGCCTCGCTTCCAAGTGTCATTACACCGACACCACCGGTGAGCAGGACTGGCTGATCACTCTCGAGCAGGAGTGGGGCACGAAGTTCGCCAATGCCGGGCTGCTGTTGGCGCCGGGCATCGCGCAGATGTACACCACCGGCGAGATCGCCGCGCAGCTGTGCCTGGAGACGCCCGGCCTCGACACGCTGGACATTGCCGTGTTCTGGGGTGGCAGCCCGACCATCGCATCGACGCAGACCATCCTGGTCAACGCCGCGATGGCCAAGGCCTACTACCTGGAGCAGAACAAGTACGTCGAGCATCAGCCCGATGCCGGCCTCTACAACCTCGCCATCCCCGGTCAGCACGAGCTGGCGCTGGCGTTGCCCTGGGGAGGCACCTCGCACCCGGTGTGGTTCAAGCGCGATCCGCGCGTGGCCAACGTGAAGGTGCTGGGCGGCGTGTTCAATCGCGCGCTGATGCTCGGCGTGCCGCAGATCGTCGCGGCCGCGCTGGAGGCGACCAAGGATATGAATCCCGACGACCGCTACGCCGCATTGGCGCAGACCGCCGCCGGTGTGATGAACACCATGCCACCGCGCGAGAACCCGCGCGTCAACAAGTCCTTGGATTCGGTACATGCCTCCGGCCCGTTGGGGCGCGCGCATTGCATTATCTACGGCAACAGCAATTACAAGCAGACCGGCTTGCTGCAGGCCTATGCTGCGGCGCACCTGCTGCAGCAGCCGCCGAAGCGCGTGGGGTTCGCCTCCGGCTGCCAGGCGTTCGGCCATCACGAGTTGCTCGGGCAGTTGCGCAGCTTCGGGCTCGTCAGCAAGCCGGTTCTGACCGTGCACGATTAAGTAAATCACGGGTGGCGCCTCCGCGTCACCCGCTACCGCTTCGGGTGTTGATCATGCGCTTCATCGATTACCTGGACAAAGGTGCCTCGCTCGGCGCCGACGCGCCATGCCTCACCATGGATGGACGCGACCTCAGCTATCGCGACGTGCAGTTGCTGAGCTACCGCGTCGCGCGCGGGCTCGCGCGATCGGGGATTGCTGCCGGCGAGAAGGTCGCAATCCTTTCCGGCAACGATCCGGTCGCGTTTGCCTGCGTGTTCGGCATTTCCCGCGCCGGCTCGGTCTGGTGCCCGATCAATCCGCGTAACGAGGCGGCCGAAAATCGGCTCATCCTCGAGCAATTCGACTGCAGCCTGCTGTTGTTTCACTCGAGCTTCGCGCCGATGGTCGAGGCGGTGCGTGCAGAGCTGCCAAAGCTGCGCGCCGTCGTCTGCCTCGATGCCGAGTTGTCCTTCGCGCCCTCGTTCGACAGCTGGCTCGCCGGCCTTGCAGACGACCACTATCAACGCGGGACGATCGACGATCTCGCGATGATCCCGGGCACCGGCGGCACCACCGGCAAGCCGAAGGGGGTCATGCTGTCGGGCCGCAACATCGAGGCGATGACGGCACTGACGCTGATGGGCTATCCCTTCAAGGGCCGCCCGATCTACCTCGCGCTTGCGCCGCTGACCCACGCGGCCGGCGTGCTGTGTTTCCCGATCATGGCGCTCGGCGGCCGCATTGTGATCATGCATCACCCCGACATCGCAGAATTTCTCGATCTGATCGAGCGCTATCACGTCACGCACACCTTCCTGCCGCCGACCGTGATCTACATGCTGCTCGATCATCCGAAGCTCGACTCCGCGAGGCTCGGGTCTCTGCAATGTTTCTGGTACGGCGCGGCGCCGATCTCGGCCGCGCGGCTTGCGGAAGCGCTCCAGCGTATCGGGCCGATGGCGCAGTTGTTCGGTCAGACCGAAGCGCCGATGATGATCTCGATGATGGCACCTAGCGAGCATTACAATGCCGACGGCACGATCGCGATGGAGCGTCTCGCCTCGGCCGGGCGGATCAGCCCGCTGGTGCAGGCCGGCATCATGGATGGCGACGGCAATTTGCTGCCGACCGGCGCCCGCGGCGAGATCGTGGTCCGCGGTTCGCTGGTGATGGAGGGCTATTACAAAAATCCCGAGGCTACGGCGGAAGCCTCCGCACATGGCTGGCACCACACCGGCGACATCGGCTACATCGACGACGACGGCTACCTCTATATCGTCGATCGCGCCAAGGACATGATCATCACCGGCGGGTTCAACGTCTACTCGATCGAGGTCGAGAACGCGCTGCGGGCGCATGAGGCGGTGCAGGATTGCGCCGTGATCGGGCTGGCGGACGAGAAATGGGGTGAGCGGATCGTCGCCGTGGTGCAGCCCCGCGCCGGCCAAAGCGTCGATGCGACGGCGCTGGCGGCCTTCGTCAAGCAGCGGATCGGCAGCGTCAAGACACCGAAGCAGATCGAAGTCTGGGACGATCTGCCGCGCTCCAAGGTCGGCAAGGTCTTGAAGCCGGACATCCGCGCGCGGCTGGCGGAGCGTTCAGGCGGCTGAGGCGCATCTTATTGCAGCGCCCATCGCTTCGAAGATATCCGCGAGACGCGCTGACGCGGACATTCGCGCGGGCCTGGAACTCTCATCCGTGTCCGGGCAGGCAAAGGCATGTTTCCGCTTTTCGAAGCGCGTTTTGGGTGTCACCATACTTTTGAACGGACGGGAGGGCAGCCATGCGCTGGTGTGTCTCGGTCGGGGCGGTGCTTGTTGCGGGGGCGATCGTCGGAGGTGACGTTGTCAGCATTGCCGCGCCGAGCCCGGAATCAGGGATAGCCGACGCCAGGCACAGCGCACTGTCCGTCAATGTCGAGCTCGTTATCGCCGTCGACGTCTCCTATTCGATGGATCTGGACGAACTCGCCATTCAGCGCGAGGGCTATGCACAGGCCATCGTTTCGAAAGACTTTCTTCAGGCGCTAAGGGCCCGTCCGGCCAGCAAGGTGGCTCTGACCTATTTCGAGTGGTCGATGTCGGGCGACGACAGGATCATCATTCCGTGGCGCGTGATCGACGGCCCGGAATCGGCGGACGCCGTGGCCGCCGAGATCATGAAAACGCCGATTCGCCGAGGTTCGAGCACCTCGATTTCCGGCGCGATCAATTTCGCAGTGCAGCTGTTCGAAGAGAATCCCTATCGCGGGTCGAGGCGCGTCATCGACATTTCCGGCGATGGGCCGAACAACGACGGAGCCCCCGTAACCGGCGCGCGCGACGCTGCCGTTGAGAAAGGCATCATCATCAACGGCCTGCCGATCATGGTGAAGGAGCCGTCCTATTTGACGACCGATATCGCGAATCTCGATCTCTATTACGAGGACTGCGTGATCGGAGGGCCGGGTGCCTTCATCATGACAATCAAGGATCGCGAAAAATTCCAGGAAGCGATCCGGACCAAGCTTGTTCTCGAAGTTGCGGGCCTCACGCCGGAGGGGAGGATCGTCCCAACCGCCGAGAAAGAGCCCCGGGTGTCCTGTGTGGTCGGCGAAGAAAAATGGCGGGAGCGCGGGCGACGGTGAGACACCGATGCAGATCGAGGTCTGGGACGACCTGCCGCGCTCGAAGGCGGGCAAGGTGCTCCCCGCGGGTCACTTCAAATTCCTCCGGGTGTGGTCAGTCAAATTCCTCCACCCGCGAGGCAGGACAAGGGACTGTTAGTTTGAGTTTGTTTCCCGGGCAAGAGCTTCA
>NZ_JASAUS010000166.1:0-14385 GCF_029953005.1 Bradyrhizobium sp. Mp27
AAAGCTCGGCTGTCCCGTCCGCTTGACCGCCATCGCTACCCTCCGAGGCTTTGCCTTAGGGAATCACAATTGACGAATTACGCAACAGGCCCACAAGGGGAGAGGGGAAGAGGTCGCTCGTTCACCCGTTCTCCACCAGAAACTCCACGCGCTCCGCCGCGAACCGCGAGTGCTTGGTCACCAGCGGCTTGCCGGCGAGATCGTGGTCGGTCGCGTCGACCACCAGGATCGGCCGTCCCAGCGGCAGATCGAGCCGCGCGGCATCGGTTGCGTCCACGATGCCGGCGGTGATCCGGGTCGCGCCGCGGCTGTAGTCGCGGACGCCGTAATGCTCGAGCAGTTTCGTCATCGAGCGCGTCGCGGCGAACACCTCACCCGCGCCCGGGAACAATTCCGCTGACAGCCAGGTGGTGGAGACGCAGATCGGCGTGCGGTCGGCGAGGCGGATCGCCTCGATCCGCACCAGCGGCGCGCCGGCCTTCAACCCCAGTTCGCGCGCGAGTTCGCGGGTCGCGACGTCGTCGGACGCCTCGATCAGCCGGCCATGCGGCTCGCGGCCGTCGGCGCCGACGATCTCGGAGAAGCGGGTGCGCGAGCGCAAGGGATAAGCGAGGCGCTGCGCCTCGACATAGGTTCCGCTGCCGCGTTCGGCGCGCACGATGCCGCGCTCGGCAAGTGCGGCCAGCGCGCGCCGCACGGTGTGGCGGTTCACGCGATAGGTTTCGGCGATCTCCATCTCGCCCGGCAGCTTGTCGCCGGCCGCAAAGCGGCCGTCGGCGATGCCGCGCTCGATGCCGTCGGCAACGAGGCGCCACAGCGCGACGCCCGAAGAGGCTGTGTCCTGCATGCTCATGTCGCCGAGAAGCCTACTTCAGAAATCACACGTTTGTCACGAAACAGTCATGGCGCTTCCGTATCAAGTTGTCTATTATCATAGACAACTTGGATTCGGCAAGTTCTGCAGAAAGTTTCGGTGGATTTGGTGACCCAGCACAACAACCAGCAAGTCCAGCGCAAGGCCGCGATGGCCGTGCTGGCGCACGCGGAGGCGGGCGAGATCGCCGCTCGCCTCCGCGCTCTCGCCCTGCCGGCCCATCAGGAGCTGCGCGCGCCGGAAAACGGTCTCGTCATGCTGCGCGGCCGGGTCGGCGGCGACGGCGCGCCGTTCAATCTCGGTGAAGCCACGGTGTCGCGCGCGGCGGTCCGGCTCGCGAGCGGCGAGGTCGGCTTCGGCTACACGCTGGGGCGCGACGGCGAAAAGGCGCGGTTGATCGCACTGTGCGACGCACTGGCGCAGTCCAGTGATTTCGGCGAGGCGGTAGAGCGTGACGTTATCGCGCCGTTGCGCGAGCAGCTTATGATCCAGCGCAAGCAGGCGGCCGCCGAGACCGCCGCGACGAAGGTTGATTTCTACACCATGGTGCGCGGTGAGGGGTGAGGCCATGACCACGATTGCGGAACTGCCGCCGGGTTTCGTCGACAAGGTCTTGTCGGCGCAATCGACCTTTCGTTCCGTCATGGACGCGATGGCGCGGCCGGGTTCGGTCCAGCGCATCGTGCCGATGGCGGGAGCGCCCGGACCAACGATGCGCGGCACAGCCGCGATCGCGCTGACGCTGTTCGATCACGACACGCCGCTCTGGCTCGATGCGCGGATGGCGGAGAGGTCGGACGTGGTGAAATGGCTCAAGTTCCACACCGGCGCGCCGGTGGTGCAGGACTCCTCGATCGCGAGTTTCGCGCTGATCAGCGACGGTGCGGCGCTGCCGTCGCTCGAGCGCTTCGCGCTCGGCACGAATGAGTATCCGGATCGTTCGACCACGGTGATCCTTCAGGTCGAGAGCCTGGACTCGGGTCGCAGTTTCGAACTGCGTGGCCCCGGCATCGACGGTGTCGCGACGCTTCAGGCCTCGATCCGGCCTTTCGACCTGTTCGAGCGCCTGCGCATGAACGAGGCGCTGTTTCCGCGCGGCATCGATTTGGTGCTGGTCGCCGATGATGCCGTGGTTGCGATTCCGCGCACCACGCGTGTCGTGAACAAGGGAAGCTAGTCGCATGTATGTCGCAGTCAAAGGCGGCGAGCGCGCCATCGAGAACGCCCATCGCCTGCTCGCCAATGCGCGGCGTGGCGACCAGAGTGTTCCCGAAGTCACGCTGGATCAGATCTCGGAGCAGCTTGGCCTCGCCGTGGACCGCGTCATGAGCGAAGGGTCGCTCTATGACCGCGAGCTCGCAGCGCTCGCGATCAAGCAGGCGCGCGGGGATCTGATCGAGGCGATCTTCCTGGTCCGTGCCTTCCGCGCCACCCTGCCGCGCTTCGGCGCCAGCGAGCCGGTCGACACCGGCGCGATGCGCGTGCAGCGGCGGGTGTCGGCGACCTTCAAGGACATTCCCGGCGGCCAGATCCTCGGGCCGACCTTCGACTACACGCATCGTCTGCTCGATCCCTCGCTTGGCCAGGGCTTTGTGCCTGAAGTGCCGGCGACGGCCGAAGCTTCGACGGCGCCCACGCCGCGTGTGACCGACATTCTGGGCCGGGACGGGCTGATCGAATCCTCGCCGCGGGCCGAAGACGGCGCCAGCGTCGGCGATCTCACGCGCGAGCCGCTGAACTTCCCGGCCGATCGCGACCTGCGCCTGCAAAACCTCGCACGCGGTGACGAAGGCTTTCTGCTCGCCATGGGTTATTCCACCCAGCGCGGTTACGGTCGCAACCATCCCTTCGTCGGCGAGATCCGCTTCGGCGAGGTCGAGGTCGAATTTTTCGCGGAGGACGTCGGCTTCGCCGTGCCGCTCGGCTCCATCGAGCTCACCGAGTGCCAGATGGTCAACCAGTTCAAGGGCTCGGCGACGGAAGCGCCGTGCTTCACCCGCGGCTATGGTCTCGCCTTCGGCCAGAGCGAGCGCAAGACCATGTCGATGGCGCTGGTCGACCGGGCGCTGCGTGCCCGCGAGCTCGGTGAAGAGGCCGTGGCCCCCGCGCAAGATGAAGAATTCGTGATGTCGCATTCGGACAACGTCCAGGCGACCGGCTTCGTCGAGCATCTGAAGCTGCCGCACTATGTCGACTTCCAGTCCGAGCTCGGGCTGCTCCGCAAGCTGCGCCAGGAGTTTGCCGAGGCCAATGCGCCCGATGCCATGAAGGAGGCCGCGGAATGAACGCGCCGGCCTACAATTTCGCCTATCTCGACGAACAGACCAAGCGGATGATCCGCCGCGCCATCCTCAAGGCGATCGCGATCCCCGGTTATCAGGTGCCGTTTGCCAGCCGTGAAATGCCGATGCCCTATGGCTGGGGCACCGGCGGCGTGCAGGTCACGGCCGCGATCCTTGGGCCCCAGGATGTGCTGAAGGTGATCGACCAGGGTTCCGACGACACGACCAATGCGATCTCGATCCGCAAATTCTTCGCCAAGACCGCGGGCGTCGCCACGACCACGGCCACAGAAGACGCAACCGTGATCCAGACACGTCACCGCATCCCGGAGACGTCGCTGCACGCAAACCAGGTGCTGGTCTATCAGGTGCCGATCCCGGAGCCGCTGCGTTTCCTCGAGCCGCGCGAGACCGAGACCCGGCGCATGCATGCGCTCGCCGAATACGGCCTGATGCATGTGAAGCTCTACGAGGACATCGCCCGCTTCGGCCACATCGCGACCGCCTACGCCTATCCGGTGAAGGTGAACGCGCGCTATGTGATGGATCCGTCGCCGACGCCGAAATTCGACAATCCCAAGATGGACAATTGCCCGGCGCTGCAATTGTTCGGCGCCGGTCGCGAGAAGCGCATCTATGCGATCCCGCCCTATACGCAGGTGGTGTCGCTCGATTTCGAGGATCACCCGTTCGAGCCGTACCGCTTCAACGCGCCCTGCGCGCTGTGCGCGGCGGAAAATTCCTATCTCGACGAGATCGTCACCGACGACAAGGGCGGGCGCATGTTCGTGTGCTCGGACACCGACTATTGCGAGGGCCGCCAGGCCGCTGGCCATCACGGCAGCCTCAGCGCCGCGCCGTACAAGGACAAGGCGCAGGAGGGATCAAATGGCTGAGGAGATGCTGGAGAACGATCAGCCGCTGCTGGTCGCGGAGTCGCTCAGCAAGTCCTATGGCCGCATCGCCGCGTGCCGCGACGTCTCATTCTCGCTCTACCCCGGTGAGGTGCTGGCGATCGTCGGCGAGTCCGGCTCGGGCAAGTCGACGCTGCTGCAAATGCTGTCGGGCCAGCTCGCGCCGAGCGCCGGCCAGGTGTCGTACCGGATGCGCGACGGCGTCACCCGCGATCTCACGACGCTGGGCGAAGCCGAACGGCGCTTCCTGTTCCGCACCGACTGGGGCTATGTGCACCAGGATCCCGCGCGGGGCCTGCGCATGGCGGTCTCCGCCGGCGCCAATGTCGGCGAACGGCTGATGGCGGTGGGCTGGAATCACTACGGTCGCATCCGCGATACGGCGTCGGACTGGCTCACCCGTGTCGAGATCGACATCGCGCGCATCGACGATGCACCGCGGACCTACTCCGGCGGCATGCGCCAGCGTCTCCAGATCGCGCGCAACCTCGTCACCGAGCCGCGGCTGGTGTTCATGGACGAGCCGACCGGCGGTCTGGACGTGTCTGTCCAGGCGCGCCTGCTCGACCTCGTGCGCAGCCTCGTTGCCGAACTGCACCTCGCCGTCATCATCGTCACCCATGATCTCGGGGTCGCGCGACTATTGTCGCATCGCGTGATGGTGATGAAGGGCGGCCGCGTCATCGAGACCGGTCTCACCGACCAGGTGCTTGACGACCCCCGCGAGCCCTATACCCAGCTCCTCGTTTCCTCGATTCTGCCGCCATAAGCCTTCCAAGATGAGTTTTCCGATGACTGCCATGATCGACATCGCCGCCGCGAAAAAGACCTTTACGATGCACCTGCAGGGCGGCATCGAGCTGCCTGTCGTCAGCGGCGTGACCTTCCACGTCGCCCCAGGCGAATGCGTCGTGCTCTCTGGCCCGTCCGGTGCCGGCAAATCGTCGATCCTGAAGATGATTTTTGGCAATTACCGCTGCGACTCCGGCCGCATCGGTATTCGCCATCGCGGCGCGGTGGTCGATCTCGCCACCGCCGAGCCGCGGCAGGTCCTCAATATCCGCCGCTCCACGATCGGCTATGTCAGCCAGTTTTTGCGGGCGGTGCCGCGGGTTGCGACCATCGACGTCGTCGCCGAGCCCCTGATCGTGAACGGCCTGGCACGCGCGGAGGCGCAGCAGCGCGCCGGTGAGTTGCTGCATCGCCTCAACATCCCTGAAAGACTCTGGCAGCTTCCGCCCGCGACTTTCTCCGGCGGCGAGCAGCAGCGCGTCAACATCGCGCGCGGCTTCATCTCGGAGCTGCCGATCCTGCTGCTGGACGAGCCGACCGCCTCGCTCGATGCCGCCAACCGCGCCGTTGTGGTCGATCTGGTCGCCGAGAAGAAGCGCCAGGGCGTCGCCATGGTCGCCATTGTCCATGACGACGAAATCCGCCATTTGATTGCCGACCGCATTGTTGATGTCACCAGCTTTGCCGCCGCGGCCTGAAGGAAATGGAAATGAATGCCAAGCGGAAGGACACAGTGATCGCCAACGCCAGGATCGTGCTGGCTGACCGGGTGATCGAGCAGGGCTGGCTCGCTCTCGCGGATGGACGCATCGCCGAGATCGGCGAGGGCAGGGCGCCCGCGGGTGCCGAGGATGCCGGCGGCGACCTCATCATGCCCGGCCTGATCGAGCTTCACACCGACCATCTCGAAGCGCATTACGTGCCGCGCCCGAAAGTGTTCTGGAATCCGGTCGCCGCCGTCATCTCCTATGACGGCCAGCTCGCGACCTCGGGCATCACGACCGTGTTCGACTCGCTCCGGGTCTGGCGCGAGGACGGCGCCGAGGAAGTCGATGGCCGCGCCGGCGTGCTCGCCGCCGCCATCACGACCGCGCGCGATGCCAGCCTGCTGCGCGCCGACCACTTCCTGCATCTGCGCTGCGAAATCCCGATGCCGAGCGTGGTGGAGGAGGCCAAGGAGCTGATCGACCGTCCCGACGTCAAGCTGATGTCGCTGATGGACCACACACCGGGCCAGCGCCAGTTCCGCGACGAGGTCAAGCTGCGCGACTATTACCGCGGCAAGGGCGGCGGCAAGACCGATGCCGAGCTCGACGAGCTGTTCGCGAAGCGCTTCGAGTATCAGAAGCTCTATGCAGCGGCCAACATGCGCGAGATCGTGTCGCTCGCGCACAAATACAACATTCCGCTGGCAAGCCACGACGACACCACCGAGGAGAACGTCGTGGACGCCGTGCGCGATCGCGTGTCGGTGGCGGAATTCCCGACCACGCTGGAGGCCGCGCGCGGCCTGCATCAGGCCGGCATCGACATCCTGATGGGTGCGCCGAACGTCGTGCGCGGCGGCTCGCACTCCGGCAACATCGCCGCGGTCGATCTCGCCCGCGAGGGCCTGCTCGACATCCTGTCGTCGGACTACATCCCATCCAGCCTCCTGATGGCCGCGCTGCAATTGCCGGAGCATGTGCCCGCGATCGGCCTTCCGGCGGCGGTTCGCACCGTGACGAAGGCTCCCGCCGAGGCGGTTGGCCTATCGGATCGTGGCGAGGTCGCGATCGGCAAGCGCGCCGACCTGATCCGCGTGCATATCGCAGGCGACGTTCCCGTGGTCCGCAGCGTCTGGCGCGAAGGAAACCGCGTCGCATGAGCGAGACCGCGACCATGGCACACGATGAGGCCAGCGGGATCGGACCCGGGCGGCTCGTGCTCGTGGTCGGTCCCAGCGGCGCTGGCAAGGACACGCTGTTGCGGCTCGCACAGGCAGCCTGCGTCGACGATCGCGACATCGTCTTTCCGCGCCGCGTCGTGACGCGCGAACCCTCCGAAGCCGAAGACAACATGGCGATGAGCCATGACGAATTCCGCCGCGCGCGCGAGCACGGCGATTTCGCCGTGCACTGGGAAGCGCATGGTCATTCCTACGCTCTTCCGCTCGAGATCAACGATGACATCCTCGCCGGCCGGGCCGTCGTCGCCAATGTCTCGCGCACGGTGATCGGCGCGCTGCGCCAGGCTTATGCCAACGTCGTCGTGGTCGCGATCACGGCGCCGCCGGACGTGCTGGCGCAGCGGCTTGCCGCCCGGGCCCGGCACAGCGACGGCAATATCGCGGATCGCCTCGCGCGCAGCGTCGACGACGCATCGGCCAATGCCGATGTCACCATCCTCAACGCGGGCAGCGCGGACTATCATGGCCGCCAGCTCGTGCGTGTGATCAGGAACGAAGGCTGGCACGAATAGCCGGCGCAACAAGGAGTGCGGAATGTCGGTGATTGAAACGGTCGAACAGCTGGAGGCCATCTACGGCGCCGTTGGTGATGCCTCGACCGTGAAAGTCGCCGACCACGTCACTCCGCTCTACCGCATCTTCATCGAAAAGGCGCCGTTTGCCGCGCTCGCCACCATTGGGCCGGAGGGGATCGTCTTAAGATCGGAAGGTATAGTCGGGAACCCTAAGTGGTCCCCATCTCGATCCCCCTTCATCGGGGTCTTATCGGGGATTGATCGTCATTGAACCACCTTCAGTGCCCCTCACCGACCAAGACCAACTGACCAATACAGAAGGCCCAAAGACCAACATGAAACACTCGACCACCAAGACCGCCGACGACTGAATACCTCCCCTTAGAATGATCGGCGAAATCCAACTCATCACACTATTCGTCATGTCGGGCATCTTGCTTGCTATGGCGTTCCGCTAAGACCACCGACCAACAAGACCACGAGGCTCTGACGAGCCCCAACAACACACACAAGAAAGACCAAAGACCAATGTCTATTGCAGAAGACCGCTCCGAACTTCAGGCGTCAACCAACACCTTCAACTCCCTTCAAGGCACCCCCGGCTCGCGTGAGGCCGCAATGAAAGATGCCCTCGCAGTACATCAGCAGTCCCTGAAAGACTTGGCTGCAGCCACCCGTGTAGCCGAACAGTCCGCCCGTCCATCCTCCGGCTCACTGATGCGGACCAACGCGGCGACGAACGCCAGCATTGTGATGCAGGGTGGCCGCGCTGCGATCACCTCAGGCGCAACCTCGCATGCCAGCGCGGTGTCCTCGCCCCGTCCGGGAATGGTTACTGTAGGTGGAATGACCACGACCATCGAAGCTGCGAAGGCTGGCGGTCTCATCCCCCAGGACTACCAGCCGGGTTTTAATGCAGGGGTCGCCGCTGCCCCGCAGTCCAATCAGCAGCCACAGGTTCAGCAGCAGCCCCAGAGCAACGACGAGAACACGATCAAGGCAACGGCAGAGCAGGCGAAGTCAATCAACGCTTCTACCGCCGCGATCGAGCAGGCCAACGAGGCTATCGGCAACTTCGCCGTATCGTCCTTGCTTGAAGACGCCGTCGTGTCGGGTGACATCCCGACCACGCCGCCCAACGGCATTAGCGCCGAGCAGGTGTCGGCCGTCATCGTCGGCTTTGAGGCTCAGGCCAACGCGGTGCTGTCCGAGACAGGCGCCTCGGTGTCGCTCCTCAACGACATGCTCAACGAGAGCGAGCTTCGGGCCGCCCGCGTCGCCACATACCGGGGCAATGATCGAGAGCTGCGTGACCTCGGCAACAAGGCGATGGACCGCCTGGCAAAGCTGCCGAACGACCCAGCCACATTCAAAGCTCTCACCGCAGACTGGGGCCACGACGTTGAGATCACTCGCAGCAAGGGCGGTGACACGCTCGTCCGCGCACCCGGCTGGTCCGAGGCTCTGCCGTGGGGCGTCGCGGTGAAGCTGCGCCTGATCACAGCGTGATCTGCCCTTGACGAATAAGAGCGGCCCCGAGGCATCCTCACAACGACGAAGGAGCCTCGGTGCCGACATCGAGTTGCCCGAAGCCATGGTCGATCACCTCGACAAGATGGCTGACGATGTCTTGAACGCGGTCACCGCGCGGCTCTGCGAGCATGCCGAGGCCACCGGGACCAAGCGCCCCGGCTATAATCGAGCCCACCTTCGGCAGATCGTCAGGGCCATCGCCCGCCGCAGCCTCGCGGACACCGGGCCCGACTTCCCGACCGCTCTGTTTGGCGAGAGTTAGCGGCAAGTCCGTTCTTTGGCCGCATCCCAAAGGCTCGGTGAAAGCGGCTTCAGGGTTCCCCGGCTTTCTGACAGAAATCTTTGAAGGGGTGGTCGAGAGTGATGAAGTCGCGACTTCCCCCTAGCCCCCCTCGATCTTTGAGAGATGCTCGCGTCCAACGCTTCGCAAAACCCCCGAGCGTTCGCGAGGTGCTCGCACATAGTGCTCGCTTGATACCTCGGCAGCACTCTAAGCGCGGCTAGCGCCTCGCGCCTTGACAGGCCCTCGCAATCATCTGTATCACTTCATCGTAACGAGCATAGCGATGTTATGATACACAACAGGAAGTCGCGGTGAAGCCATGATCAAGCGCAAGGGAATGAAGGTCGTCGCTTACTACCGTGTCTCGACAGACAGGCAGGGCCGCTCTGGATTGGGCCTCGACGCACAGCGGGCCGCCGTCCAAGGCTTCGTTGAAGCGTCCGGCGGCTGGCCTCCGGTTGCCGAGTTCACTGAGACAGAGAGCGGACGCAAGGTCGATAGGAAGCAGTTAGCCGCCGCGCTTGCAGCGTGTCGCGTTCATCGGGCGATTCTTGTCATAGCCAAACTCGACCGGCTCTCACGTAACCAATCATTCCTGATGGCGCTTATTGACAGCGGCGTGGACGTGCTGTTCTGCGACCTCCCTGAAATCCCTGCCGGTGCGATGGGGCGGTTCATGCTGCAACAGATGTCCGCAGTGGCGGAGCTGGAGGCGGGACTAATCAGCGAGCGGACCAAGGCTGCGTTGGCTGCGAAGGTTGCCCGCGATGGACAGTGGGACCGGAAGGCGAAGCATCATCTGGTCGCAGGTGTCGGTCAGAAGGCCGCTACAGAGGCCGTGAGGGCCCGGGCTGCACAGAAGGCCGGCGACTTAGCACCCATCATTGCCGAAATCAGGAAGGCTGGCGCGGGCTCTCTAAGGGAGATCGCGAAGGCTCTCACCGAGCGCGGCATACCGCAGCCGAGCGGAGGCATGGGCGCATGGTCCGCAGTGCAGGTATCACGAACGATGGCCCGGCTGTGAGTCCTCGGGTGAGCCTCGAGGGCTGAAGGAATGTTTTTATTTCTGTCAGTCAATCAGTGTTTTTGCCAACCCTTCAGGCCACCATTAGTGGACACTAAACCTTGGGTTCAAGTTGAAGGATTAGTCCGTTCCGGGTCAATCGCATCACTCTGACAGCGCGCCGCGAACTTCCGCTTTTCCCCGATCAGCGGACATCGCCGATCCGTTGCGTCAGGTCCGAAAAGTGCCAACTGCGGACGTTTTAGTGCGCCGCCTCACAGGCCGCCGTCAGCGGAGCACTTTTTGCGCCGAGACAACCATTGCCGCCGCTTCGCACTTCGCCTTCGCCTTCGATTCAACGACTTCTGCGGCGCCAAACTTGACCAACTCATAACCTCCTGGAACGAACCCGAGTAATCCGGTTGCCTCATTGACATCCAGTACAAATGGGAGAGAAATGCCAACGACTGTGAGAACCGTCTTTGCCGTAAACGATTCCCAGTGCTCCGAGAAATAATGCATCACCGGGTGATTGAGTGCATCCGCTCGTTGCTTGAGGCCGTCCACCACGCTGCTGATAGTCTGTCGACCCCGGACGAGCGCATCGACGGCGTTTTCTTGCAACAGGTAAAATTCCTGTCGTTGATCCCGGTAGTGCAGGTCGAGCGATAGATCCCGTGCGCGCAGCATCAGGTCGCGGGGTTTCGCTCTTGCATCGATGAGCGGCACCAAAAGTCGTTGGCTGATAACGAAAGCCAGCTTCCCGAGCGCGATTTCGTCGGGCTGCGCAGTTGTCAGTCCGAGGTCCTGCCTGCCTTTATGTTCATCGTGATAGGCAGCAACCGCCCGTACCTCGGTAATGCCGGGAACCGGTGGTAGATCCATTGTCAGTACCCTGCGGGTCGTCTGGTAGGCGTCTTCGGCGATCTGCTTGCGCGCCTTCCGTAAGTCCTTGTAACGCTGGCGGCGGGATTCGTCCCATTCTGCTTTCACTGCCACATCGGCGCCGAGATCTGCGATCACGCCTTCTAACCCATCAGGATCCCAATTCATGCCTCGCCAGTGCGTTCTCTCTCCCTCACCAGAAAAAATCGGAAACACCAGCCGGTCATAGAGAAGGAGGTCCGCGATCAGCGCCTGTGTGTCGAGGTGGTCCTTTACCGAAAGTGTGCCCCAGCGCTCCATCGGCATGGTCGTCACTCCATTTCGAAGGCGGTTCTTTAGCGCAAAGTGTGCAACCATCCAGCGGTCAACTGCAAGCGGTAGTTCGGAAACTCGGCCTGGATTGCATCCCGAAAGATGGCACGCCTCCATCCTCCGTTGCCGTAGGCGGTCGAAGGGAAACTGAACCCGATCCTGCTAGTCCTCGAAATATCGGGACCAGCCTCCCGAGTCCAACTAGTGAGCAGCCTCACCAAGGCTACATTGCTCTATAGCTCAAACCGTGAGGTGGTTTCATGCCCCTTTGGGGTCATTCGCGTTGGTTTGGCCGGACCACGGCGACTTCCGGTCTACCCCGGTGACCAGACATTCTCAGGGTAGGCCGCAGCCGCGTTCACCGAGGTAGAGAGCGGCAAGAGGGACGACGACCGTCCCTAGCTTACTAAAGCCCTACAGACATGCCGCTCTACGGAGCAAGCTCGTCCGGATGTCCATCTCTGTTTGGCCCGATCAGTGTTTTTCGTCCGACCTCTCGGCGAGATTACGGCATGGCGGCAGTAGGAGCAGCGGCCACTTTCTTTGCGGCACTAAGCTTCTTTGCCGCCTCCACTTTGCTCGCGTAGTCCTTCTGCACGGCTACTAAGTTGTCTAGGAGTGGCTTGAAGCCATCAAACTTAATGGACTTTTGCTTCTTCTGTACAACTTGAATCGAGAACTCATTCTTGGAATAGAACTTCGTTCCGTCGGCCTCCTTGTTGGATAGATCCAGAGTTCGTCCGTTCAACTTCGTGGCCAACACTTCCTGCTCAAACAGCTCCTCCATTGCGGTGGGAGCGCCACCAATCTTCGGAACGGGAACGACATACAAATTCCCGTAGGCCCAATAGAACGGCTCGCTTCCGTCCACTTTCGTTTTGAGAATATTTCCCAAATGACTGTAAAGCGACTGAGGACCTGAGTCGTTGTCGACTACCAGGATCGTTGGCTGCTGCGGCATTCCTTTGCAGTTAGCGGTTTTCTTGCGATAGTCGCGGAGCAGAATGTTCAACTGGGGAGCCCCGCCCGACAGTTTCTGCACTTGATCCGCGGTCTTCGTGAAACCAAACAGCTGTACAAGAAGCCCTCTCTTTTCCCCGCTCGACTTTACCAAACTAGGGTAGCTCTGGGCTAGGGAGCGGATCGCGCATTTGATGTAGATATTATCCGTCTTGCCTTCACAGACAATGGTTGGGCGCGACTGTCCGAAGAACCACATGTAGTTAAGAAACTCGGCGTACAGGCGAAAATAAGCTCGCTTCTCGATCTCATCGATCGGCACCTGTTTGCGCTCATCGTCCCATCGTTTGACGTGATAGATAAACGCGATCATGCCACGAACCGACTTCAATTTTAGCGGCACTGAATCGCCGTTGACTTTCGTGAACGCCTTCCCTTCCTTCATCAATTGCCAGCATATCGAACGCGCCAGCTTATAATAGTCTGACTTCACATTCACCTTCTCGTTGACGACGAGACCTGTCGCCTCCTGACGAGAATCGCGATACTGCATGCGAGTCTTTTTACTATTTATAATGAACCCTGCCTTCGCTATGCGCTTGGCCAGACCTGATCCAACGGTCCACTTGTTGAGATTTGCAGGGTCACGCTTCGCAAGCGAAGTCGGGAATGTCTTTTCATTCGTCGAAAACGTTAGATCATCGGCATACCGCGTATAAGTGCAGCCGTTAGCTGATGCCAATTCGTTCAATCGAATATCTAGAAGGTGCGCAATAATATTAGAGATGATCGGCGAGCAGGGACTTCCTTGCGGCAGCGTCTTTTCGTGGCACGCAATCTGCGCGATCAAAGAGCTATCTTACTATTCAGCGAATAGTATTGGTTCTTGACAAAGAACCCATTCACGCGCCCGAAATTGATGCTTGGGAAGAAGTCATGCAGGTCGGCGTTAAAGACCCAGCGCTGACCCCGATGATTGGCTGCATTTGTTTGGATGGAAAAGCCAGACTTGAAGCCATGGGCGAGCGTGCATTGCGGCTTGACCTTGAGCTTTTCCTCAACCTCGATTTGACACTTTGCGAGCAACTTGGCCAATCGCCTCTGAATCATTTTCAAACGCGGATCAGGCGCAGAAATTATTCGCTCGCCACCGGTCTTCTTGGAAATAGGGAACTGGGTGTATTTTTTCTCGTCGGGAATTTTATAGAGCACGTACGCGAGACTTGACGGCTTGACTCCCAGCAGGAACGCCAGATCGTTTAATGACGACGCCGCTCTAAGTTTTGTGAGATGTGCCATGTTCAAAAAGCGAGGTGGCTTGCGGACACTCTTTGGCGCTCAACGAGCGGATCCTTAAGCGTTGGGACCTGCAGAGGCATTCTGACAGGCATTGGTTTCAACTATCACGAACGCATGATAGAAAAATCTGTCCGCAAGCCGCGTACTAAACACCATACGCGATGCTCCCGAGCAACCGCGCCACCAACTCTATCCACATCTTGCATTGGAGCGAAGATTAGCTGTACCAGAAGCTAACGGCGTCACGACGGGCGCGAACAAGGACGTGTAAAATCAAGAGATGTGCCGATGGACTGGTCGAGTGGCGCGGACGCCAATGCGCAAGGTCGCTGAGCATCTCCCAGCGAGGCGAGCCGTACCCATTATCGTTCTATTCGGCGCGATCGGCGTTTTTGCGTCAACTCTTAGGGCGCTGCACCCAGCTTTCAGGAACCAATTTTTTCCCGCGCCATTCCTCCGTTAATTCGACGCCATCAAGGCCGCCCCACACGCCATCATCCGCGTGGTCCAAAACGATTACCTGAAGACGCCCCCCAGAGGAACGAACTTCCTCGGCAAGCACCGCGAAGACCTTGCGTACGGCGGCGATGTCCTCGTCTCTCCATTCCAATCGGGGGCCTTCCTCATCCTCGGTCTCCGAGCGCCGCTTTGGAAAATACACTTGGCTGGGTTGGTCAAACGTAAGCGCTCCTTTCTACGCACCTATGCAGTTGAGCGCGGGGATGGGATGAGGTGTCCACCATGAACGAGGTGGACACCATCGATGATCACTCCAGAAGAACTTT
>NZ_JASAUS010000167.1:0-14294 GCF_029953005.1 Bradyrhizobium sp. Mp27
GCTGGCGTCGAACGGCTCGGTGGTGCCGAAGTTCAAGGCCCAGATCGAGGCCGGCGGCCCCGTGACGGTCACGCATCCCGACATGGTCCGCTACTTCATGACCATCCGCGAGGCCTGCGATCTCGTCATTACGGCGGCAACGCATGCGCTCGGAACGCAGCGTCCCGACGTCTCGGTCTATGTGCTCAACATGGGCCAGCCGGTGAAGATCGTCGATCTCGCCGAGCGCATGATCAGTCTCTCGGGCCTCCAGCCCGGCTACGACATCGAGATCGTGTTCACGGGCATGCGGCCGGGCGAGCGCCTGCACGAGATCCTGTTCGCTTCCGAGGAGCCGACCCGCGAGATCGGTGTCGCCGGCATCATGGCCGCGCAGCCGAACGAGCCGCCGATGCAGACGCTGCGCAAATGGATCGCTGCGCTGGAGCAGGCGATCGCGCGGGACGATCGGGCCACGATCAAGACGATCCTGAAGGATGCGGTTCCGGAATTCGGGTCGACCGCGGCTTGACCATGCAGTCTCAAGGCAAGATCGTCGTCGCGAGCCAGCATTACCCGCCTGATCCGAGCACGACCGCCGCGATCATGGCGGAGATCGCCTGCCGCGTCGCCGTCGACCACGAGGTCGTCGTGCTGTCGGGCTCGCCCGGCGAATTGCCGGCCTCGCAAACCGGACCGGGCAAGCCGCGCGTGATTGCCATCAAGAACCGGATGGCGGGAAAGGCCGCGCTGGTGCAGCGTGGATTGTCCGAGCTGCTGTTCGCGGCGCGCACCTTCTTCGCGCTGATCCGGGAGCTTAGGGCAGGTGACGTCGCGCTCACCGTCACCGCGCCGTTCATGCTGCCATATGCGGTGGCGGTGGCAGCAAGGCTGAGGGGTGCGCGCTCGGCGCTGATCATGCACGACCTCTTCCCCGATGTTCTCGTGATGGCGGAGATCCTGAAGCCCGGCTCGTTGGTGACGCTGACGATGCGCGCGGCCAACAGCCTGATGTTCCGCGCGCTCAATGCCGTCATCACCATCGGCCGCGATGCGGAGCGGCCGCTCTTGAGCTATTCCGGCATGAGGCGGAACAAGATCCGTTTCATCCCGAACTGGGCGACGCTGGTACCCGCGGCACGTCCCCTGGCGCCGGACAATCCGTTCCGTAAAGCGCTGTCCGCGCGATTCATTGTCGGCCTGTCGGGCAATCTCGGCTTCACCCATGATCCGGAGATCGTGTTCGAGGCGGCACGCCTTTTGAAAAACGAACCGGACATCCACTTCCTGCTGTCCGGCTGGGGCATCGGCTTCGAGCGGCTGAAGCAGTTGCAGGCTGAAGCGAACTTGCCGAATGTGTCCTTCGTGGCGCGGGTCGCGGATGCCGAGCTCGAGGCGTTCCTGGCGGCTGCCAATCTCTGGATCATTCCGTACCGGAAGGACGTGGCGGGGGTGTCGGTGCCGAGCCGGTTCTACAATCTGCTGGCGGTCGGCCGTCCCGTGGCGCTGGTCTCCGAGCCGGAGGCCGAGGCTGCGTTGACGGTGGTGGAGAACGGGCTCGGCTGGGTCGTGACGCCGGGCCGCGCCGATCAGCTCGCCGACGCAATCCGCACGGCATCCCGCTGCGACGCCGCCGCCATGGCCGAACGCGCGGTGAAGGCGGCAGCGAGATTCGACCGGACGACCGCGATGAACGCCTATGCCGGGCTGATCGACGAATTGTTGCGCAACCCCGATCTGGCGGAGCGACAATAAGCCACCACGCCCCTTCGCCAGAAGAGCTGCGACAGCTAGAGCAAAATTGGAGCGCAGCACCAAGGTCGCTAAGGTCAAACCTGCCTTTGCTGGAGGAGCTCAGCTCGATGGCCCGACGGCTAGCCGCAATCCCTCGGTCATGCTGAGCGGTGGCGCCCAGCCGGTCGACAGCGTGCCGGACGTATCAACTTCCATGGAGCCTAACAGGCTGTGGCGTAGCTCCGGCCGCATCGCCCTGAGAGCAAGTGCCAGCACCATCGAGGGAACCGGCAACAGGATGGCGGTCCGGTCCATCGCCTCGCCAATCCGGCGAACGAAAGCGGGGGTCGAGATCTGCTCGTCATCCGCAACCAGATAGACCCGGTACGCAGGCACCGCCTGTAGAGCGACCAGATGCGCGACAAAGGACGCGAGATTCTGCACGCTGACGAACGCCCGCTTGTTATCGACGAGGCCAAGTGGAAGCGGGATCCGCCGTCCGATCACGCCGACGAGGTAACGAAAATTGCCAAGCGCATCGCGCCCATACACCAACGGCGGACGCACCACAGCCACCCGCATCTTGGATTGGGCTGCCAGGCGCTGCAGGGCAGCCTCCGCCGCCGCCTTGGACTGTCCGTAAACGCCGCGCGGCACCACTGCGTCGTCCGGCTTGAACGCCCCTCGCCCATCGGTCGAGCTTCCGTTGACCAAGATCGTGCTCAGAAACACGAACGTGGACACCCCCGCCCGCGCGGCGGCATGGGCCAGTTGGATCGTGCCCTGCGTATTCACCGCGTCGTACAGCTCAGCGGCGTGCTCTTCATTGGGCTGGTGCACCCGAGCGGCCAGATGGACCACCGCGTCCACTCCCGCGAGCGCAGCGTCCCAATCGGTGGTCGGTCCGATCGAACCGACCACGACATCGTTCTCTCCGGCCCGGCCGGCCCGTAGCGCCCGGCGCACACGATAGCCGCGGCTCTCAAGCAACGGGACAAGATTGCGTCCGACAAATCCGGTTGCGCCGGTGACGAGGACGACCGTTTGATTCATGGCGGTGCGCGCTCCAGCAGACCTAGTCCATATCGATGCGCTCGAACGACCCGTTTAATGGTCGAGGAGAAGCTCTCGGCGAACTCCCGCACCCGCCCGCCCAACTGATCGTTCATCTCGCGCACCACAAACGCGGGGTGCGTGAAATCCTGCAAATGGGCGGCGAGCGCTGCGGCATCGTCGGTGCCAAAATAGCGGGCGCGCTCTCCAGCCTGCTCACGGTGCACGTCGATATCTGACAGCATCATCGGCACGCCGAACGATTTTGCTTCCTCGACCGTGGTGCTCCAGCCCTCGAAGCGAGATGGATTAATCAGCGCTGCGCTGGAACGCAGTAGGGCATAGACTTCGGCGAGCGGAATCATGCCGAGGTAGCGGAACTGCTGTGCCAGGCCGCGGCCTGCAGCTTCACGCACGATTTGATCGAGATATTCCGGATCATTCGGATCACCGCCGCCGGATGCAGCGACAACCGGATGGACGCCTCGCTGCGCAAGCAACGAAAGCGCGTCTAGGACAATCCTGTGATTCTTGTGGCGCCAGAACTGGTTGGGGACATAGAAGTACGTTCTCGGCAGATCATACTTCTGGAGCACTTCTACCGGATCCAGCTTGAGCAATTCGGCCGAAGGCTCGCTGGCGAACCTCACGATGGCGGTTCGGCCCTTCGTCCGGGGATAGTAAGAAAAGCAATCGCGCTCGGCGCTGCGGCTACTCAGAATGATGGTGCGGCCAGACAGGACCTGCAGCTGAAAACCCAATTCACGCCGTCGTCTCGCATTGTTAGAGAATAGATGCGGCAGCTGCCGATGTTGGAAATCAGGAATCCAAGCCACCGTCGGATAGGGAGACTTCCATCCGAAGAAGCGGGCGTTCTCCCAGACCGCATCGATCTTGTGGTTGCGAAAGCTGGCAATCGCACGGCGATCCTGAGCGAACATGGTCGGCAGCAACGAGGTCAGCGCAGGCCGATCCAAGTGCACAGAGCAAACAGTTTCGGCCCCCGGCACCTTTCGAATAGGCGCGAGTTCGCCAGCATCGTGAGCTTCGCTCGCAAACACCACGGGCGTGATAGCGCCCGGGCAGTATTTCGCAAGTGCGTGGAACAGGTTCAGTTGATAGTTGTAGCCGCCCGCCCAAGCCTTGCGAGAAATCAAGGTGAAGGCGAGCCGGATGGGGCGAGCGTCGCTCAATAGTTCTGCCCCTTGAACCAGCTTACATACTGAGTAATACCGTCCGGGACCGGGATGTGCCAACTGAACGGAAGGGCGGAAAGCTCCCCCGCGTCGGCGACTAGGCTGAAGGGATCGCCCGCACGGACCAGGCCCGAAAACCGAACTGCGATATCGCCGCCCCAGGCTTTTGTCACCATATCGGCGATCTCGGCAACGCTGGTAGGGATACCGCTGCCGCCATTCAGCACCTTCAGGGGCATCCCGTCAGTCCGTGCGACCCCCGCAAGCAGCCGCACGACATCCCGTACATCGATCCAGTCACGCGCTTCGTTGCCGGTGCCGCCCAGGACGAGCTCGCGCTGGCCTTGCGCTAGACGCGAACAGAGGTCCCAGAGCAACTGCTTGCGGAGTGAGGGACCGTACACTGAGAATAACCGGATGATGGTCGCGCGAATGCCGAACGAGATCGCGTAACTGCGGCAGAGCTGTTCCATAATTAGCTTGTGATGGCCATATGGCGACATCGGCCGCGTTTCGGCCTCCTCTGAGATCGCGCCAGCATGATGGGCGCCATAGACCGCCGCACTGGACGCGACAATCAACCGGCACTCGGGCGCCAAGCCGCGAAGCCATTCCAGCAATCGAGCCGTGCTCGCGACGGTGCGCGAAAAATCCTCAAGTGGCTGCGCGATCGACAATCCGACCGAAGATCCGCCCGCCAGGTGGAAAATCGTGGACGGCAGCCCGGATTGGCCGGCCAGCGTATTGAGATTGGCCGCGTCGATTTCCCCGTTCAGCCACTGCCCGAGACCGATGCGCTGCCGTTCAGATTCATTGATGGCGCCATGACCAATGCCATGTACGGCATGGCCGTGGTCAGCCAACACGCGCACCAGGTGTCGACCGATGAAGCCGTTGGCGCCCGTGATCCACATCGTCATGTTTACGCCTTGTGGCAGACAAATGAATAAAGCCGGCCCGGACGATTATCGAATGCTTCCGCCACCGACAGCAGCGACGTGAAGACGGCCTTGGAACCCAACGCGGCGCGCCACAATGGACCGGCGGGAATTTTCCGCGACAGCTTTTCCACAACAGCGGCCTGCAGGGTGTCAATCGTATAGGGAAACAGATTGATCGGGCTCTGCAATGGCGCGAGAATCTCTACCCGCTCAAACCCGGCTGCGCGAAGTGCACCGGTATAGCGATCGAGAAGAAACGCATGCTCGCCCCCATAGAGGTGATGCAGCGGATGCTGATCGAGGAACTGCCCGAGATCGGCTTCCTTGCTGATCACGTGCTCGCGCGCTGCGATGAAAATTCCGCCTGGACGAAGCACGCGAAACAGTTCACGGCAGGCGCCGTCGAGGTCGCGGGTGTGGTGCAGCACAGCGCGGGCGAATACGACATCGAACGCGCTATCGTCGAATGGCAGGCGCTCGGAAAACTCCTCGACGACTTCGATGGGCAGCTTGGCCTCGGCGGCCAGCGTCCGGATCGCCACCGCTCCGACGATGGCGCTGGGGTCCGGCTCGAGCGCGATGACTGCAAAGCCCTCGCGTGCGAGGGCGTAGCTGGCAATGCCGCGCCCGGCGCCTACGTCAAGCGCCCGGCCGCTACGGCCCCGCAGCAACTTTGAAACCGCCTGCCACTCGTCGCCGGCGAAATAACGTTCCGCCGCGGCGATTAAAGGGTCGTCATAGTAAGCGTCCAACACGAGTTGCCGCTGGTTAGGCTGATCACGTAGCCAGACGACCGCATCCTCCCACGTCGGCCTTTCGGAATCAGCGTTCATCGAAAGAAAGTTCTCTTATGATAACCGCGGGGTTGCCCCCCACAATTGTATATGGCGGGACATCTTTGGTAACGACGGCGCCCGCAGCGACGATGGCCCCCTCTTCAACAGTGACGCCGCGTAACACAAATGCACCGGCACCGATCCAGGCATCATCGCAAATTCTGACCGGACGTTCGCCGAGAGAAATCTTTTGTGGATGGCCGATCTGGTAGATTTGCTTAGTCTGTTCATGGCGATCAACGGCCCGCATCGGGTGAGTCAGGCTATCTAAAATGTTGACCGAATGCGAAATTAGTACGCGATTGCCAACAGTGACGGATGCCGCTGACCATATTCGCGTTCCCTCGCCCACATAACACCATTCGCCAATGTTAATTTGTCCGCCATGCGCAAAGACAAACAATTCACCGAACACATGTGTATTGGCGCCTATATTTATTTTTTCACTGTCTCCGCTGGCATTTTTTATTCTTGCGACGCTCGTCAAGACGGTACCCTGCCCAATGCGACAAGTAGCGCGTCCAATTAGCCGCTGGCCAAAGAGATGGAGATTTATCCGCTTCCGCATTTTGAGAATCGGACGCGTTATTGTCCTGAGTAGTCCGTTGAGTTCGCTCGTTGGAATATGCTCAGTGGCCACAATTCTTTACAATCTCTTGTCACGGTCGGAAGGCACCGCTTTTATAGCGTACGAGGTCATGAACTTCCAGTTGTTCTGCCCGCGAACTCATCATTTGTGCGCACGATCAAGGCCCAAATCCTCTGATCGGCGGACTCTCCGGGCAACTAGATCCTCACGACGAGATCGACAAACTGCTTCCATTGCGCAGCCTTGCCATAGGCCGCCGAGATCCGACTTCGTCCTCGGCCGGCCATCGCGGCCGATTCCGGCCAGCTTTCCAGACACTTTGAAGCGATTTCAGTCGCCTGCTCGGGACTAGCATAAATCTCCATGGTCAGCCCCGCTTCTATTCCGTCCGGATAGCTGCCGGCGTCGGACAAAAGGAGCGCGCCGCACCCCATGGCCTCAAAGCAGCGCATATTGCCGCGGTCGGTGCCGGCCATATCGACGGCGCCATTCAGCACGATCTTTGACGAACCGAGAAGTTCGTAAAACGATTTCCCGAATACCGGCGGTTGCGCGATGCTGGCAATGGCCTGGGGTCGCTGATGCTTTCTTAACGGCAGCAAGCTGCCGAGCGCGCTTTCCGCAAGCCATGTCAGCCGCGACGAGTCAAGGCAATACACTATCCGGCGGCTATCGGCCAAACTAGCCACCTGCTCGAGCGTCTTTGCCCGCGCGGTATGATGCCGCGAATACCCTCCGACAAAAAGCACGTCAATCGGCCGATCGCCATGACCATAGCTCTCCATCAGCGGGTCGAGCGCAGGAAAGAAAATCTCGGCGCGACAGCCGGTGCGGCGCCAGGAATCCAGGATCGAGGGAAAGTTTCCCAGCACCGCGCCATAAGCCGTCAGATCGGCCTTTCCCGACGGTGCAGCCCGCCAGCACAGCGTTTTTCTGACGCAGCCCGGAAGCTTGCGCACGAACGTGCTCGGATAGCGCACTGGATCCAGATTATAGAACACCTCGGTGCGGTGATGCTCGATCTGGGCGAGCAATATGGTCTCAAGCGGCGGCTTGCCCTGAATTCCCTGCTCGCGGGCCCAATGACGCTGCAGGGTTTCATCGTCACCATTGGTGAAGAAGGCCTCCGGCGCTTCGTCGAGTACCGGCTTGAGGAAATGCAGAGCGCCAAACCGATCATCCAAGAAAATGCGGCGCCGCTCGGCGAAACCGCGGGCTCCCGCGGCAAGCTGATTCAGGCGTTTTAGATAGGACGGATAGAGACCGCTATTCTGGAATAACCGCATGGGTTACGCATACCTCGCCAGCATCCACTTCATGTTCAGATACGGCCAGATTCGCCCGACCGTTTCCCAATCCCAGGTCCTGGAAGACGTCAGTCGTCTGACGGTCTTGCGCAGACCGGGCTCGTCCACCAGCTCGGTGAATGCCGGAACCTGCCGATCGAGCAAATCGGCCGTCCAGCCGGAAAGCGGCCCGTTCAACCACTCTGGCATCGGCGAATTGAAGCCGACCTTGCGGCGTCCCATGCGAATAGACTCCGGCATATGTTTGGCCATCGCACGCCGCGCGACGACCTTGGTGTAGCCATCGGATGCCTTGCTGGAATCCGGGAGCGCCATCGTGTAGGTCACCAGGCGCCAGTCCATGAACGGCATCCGGACCTCTATTCCGTGCGCCATCGAAAGGCGGTCGAAATTTCGCAAGATCGTCGGCAAGATGGTGCAGTGGAACATTCGATAGAGGCGCTGGTTCAATGACCCCCAGTCACGCGGCAGTGGGTCGTCGTCGCCGACCAGGCTGAACTGAGCCGGGATACCACGCAGACCGCCGCGTAAAAAATAATGCCCCTGCCGCTTGATCATCAGCGTCCGCATCAAATCCACGCCACGCCTGGCAATTGCCGAACTGGACGACAGACCCGCGAGTGCATTTCTGGCCCAAAACGCCGTCGATTGCCCCTCCTGCAGGTAGGCTCCCATCAACTCATCCGCCCCGTGGCCATCCAGCGATACCGTCACGTTCTGGCGCCTGAGCTCCTGATAAATCAACCAGGCCGCGCTTGGCAGCCCGATATAGACGTCGTCATTGTCGTCCAAAATCCGGTCGATATCGGCCAGCGCGTCGTTCCGGCCGATTTCAAGGAAGGACGGCGCGACGTCTGCCCAGGCGGCGGCTTCCTCGGCCATGGGCCGCTCGTCATTTATGGCGCCGGGAAAGGTCGCAACGAAGGCGTGGCGCCAGGAGGCATTGTCGCGCGGTCCCATCCCCGCTTTTTCATGCGCCGCCATGGTGCAGATCACGGCTGACGAATCGAACCCGCCTGACAAACATGTTCCGATCGGGACATCGCTGCGCATCCGCAGTGCGACGGCATCCTGGAACAGTTCGCGAAAGCGTTCGACGCGCTCGCCCTCCGTGGCCGGCACCTCCGGCAGATGATCCACGGTGCGCCACCAGCGCCGGATCTCCAATCGCCCGTGACGAAGCCACATGCAGTGACCAGGCTGCAGGCGGCGCACCTTCCGGCAGAGCGTCCGTTCGCTTCCTTCCACCCCGAAAGCATCAATCAACAGCCGCCGTGCGACATCGACATCCAGCGCGGTGTCGATCAGGCCGCTTCGCACCAGCGCGCGTTGCTCGGATGCGAAAACAAAGCGCTCTGGCGACCACGAATACAACAGCGGCTTGATACCGAAACGGTCGCGCGCGAGAAATAAGCCCTCCGTCTCTGTATCGAAGATCGCCAGCGCCCACATTCCGTTGAAGCGCGACAACATCCCCTCCTGCCACGCCCGCCACGCGGCGAGAATGACCTCAGTGTCGGACTGGCTGCGAAAGACCGCGCCCTGCGCCTCTAGCTCGCGCCGAAGCTCGAGGAAATTGTAGATTTCGCCATTGAACACGATCACATGACGACCGTCGGCGGATACCATGGGCTGAAAGCCACCCTCGCCGGGATCGATGATCGCCAACCTGCGGTGGCCGAAAGCCAGGTTTCGGTTGGCGCTGAACCAGGTTCCCTCGCCAAACGGGCCGCGATGCGCAAGCAGGTTCGTCAGCCGCGAAATTTCCGCGGGATCGACCGGGTTGCCGCGAATATTAAGGATGCCAGCAATCCCGCACATGGTTACGTAGCCCTCAGAGGTAAGAAACGAGTAGCGATGACGCGCAAATCCCGCCAGCAGACGGCGCCGTGCGGGCCAACCCGCGAAGCCGTAACGACGACGACGAAAATAATGGCGGCCGCAACGCAATAGAGCCCCCCCACATACCACCAGTGCGGCAAATGGTCGAATAACGCGTCGCGAAGCGCATATCGCAACGCAAGGGCGGTCGCAATGCCGGTTCCGAGCGGCAGCAATACGAAATGGGCCACGCGCGACCACATGCCGGCGATGCTGAAACTTCGTCGCAGCAGCAGGTTGGTCGCGACGATTTGGGCGCTCATGCCGACGCAGGCGCTCCAGCCTGCTGCCTGCCATCCGAAATAGGGCAGCGCGATTGCGCTGGTGGCCACGGTAAACACCGCTGTCACCAGCGAGATCAATGCAATGGAGCGGGACTGGCCGTGCGCCAGAAGATAGAATGCGAAGACATTGGCGCTGCATCCAAGCATGCCGGCAATCGCGAGCACGACCAACACCCGCTGGGCTTCAGCCGCCACTTCCGGGCCAGTCCATAGATAAAGCAGCGGGCCGGCGACCGGAACCAGGGCCCCGAGGGCGCTCGCCGCAAGCACATTGAGGATCCAGGAGGAGCGAAACAACAGTTCGGCTTTCCGATCGCTGGATTCTCTTTGCAAGGTGCTGAAAAACGGGAACAGGATTTCGCCGACTTTCAGGATGCCAATATACATGGCCTCTTCGAGCCGCTGCGCGATGGTATAAAATCCGACAAACTGCGGCTGCAACAGCGCGCCCAGCAGGTATCGATCCACCTGCCCCGAGAGCAGCCCCCCACCTTGGGCGGCGAGTTGCCAGGATCCCACATCGACGAGATCGCCAAGCGGGCCGCGATGAAGCGCTGGACGCGCCAGCCATTCGCCGAGCCGCAGACGCGACAGCACGAACACCATCAGCAGACCTGTCGCAAAGCCCAGCGCCTGGCAGCCGAGAAACGTCGACGCCTGGGGCCAGAACGGGATCAGCACCACCATCGAGCCCGTCGCGACGACGGCGCTCGTAATGTTGATCGAGGAAATCCGCCGATAATCCTGGCGCGCTGTGAACAGCGTGAGAAACACCGCCGAAAGGCACTGGCACAGCCACCCGACAGCCCCCAGGGCAAAAGCGCGTCCGAGATCGTTGGCACTGTCGCCGCTCAGATGAAACGCAAGGCGCGCGAGTGGCGGCCCAGCCGCGACAAAGCCGATCACGATCAGCCCCCCGATCCCGACGGCCAGCAGCAACGCCGTGGCGAAGAAACGTCGGGCATCGTCGCGTTCGGCCGGCGCCAGGCGGTGGGCAAGTTCACGCGCGGTCGATAATGCGAGGGCATTGCTGAATGCCAGAGCGGGCGCGAGACAGGCCATCACCAGACCGGCGACGCCAAACGCGGCGAGGCCCAGCCGGAAGACGACGAACGGCAGGATCACCAGATTCAAGCCAACACCGATGACAAAGGCCGCCGCATTCCATGCGGAATTTCCCAATAGACGAAAACTGCCGTCCGGCTCAGCCATGTGGGCGATCAGGCCTCTGGTTGTCTTGATTGCTGCGGAATTCAGAACGTTCGAATCAGATCGATAACTTCGCTCTGCTGCTCCCGCGTGATCTCCGCGAACATCGGCAGTGACAATATCTGGCCCTGATCCTGATGCGCGTTCGGAAACTGCTCGGGGAGGTGCTTGAACCGTCCATAGGCGGCGAGGAACGGCAGCGCCGTCGGGTAGTTGATCGCGGTCTGAACGCCCTTGGCGCCGAGATACGCGGCCAGCGCATCACGGCGCGGATGCTTGATCGTGTAGAGGTGATAGACATGGGTGCGGTCCCCCGCAACCGAAGGCACAACGACACCCTCGATCTGGTTGAGGCCGGCGTCGTAAACCTTTGCAGCCTCCTGGCGCGCCCGGGTCCAAGCCGGCAAATGCGGCAGCTTGGCCGACAGGATAGCGGCCTGCAGGCCGTCGAGCCGGCTGTTGATGCCCTCGATCTGGTGCTGGTGTTTGACGAGGCCGCCATGGCGAGCCAGCATAGTCATGTGCTCGGCCAACGCCTCGTCATTGGTGACGATGGCGCCGGCATCGCCCATCGCGCCCAGGTTCTTTCCCGGATAGAACGAATAGGTCGCCGCCTGCCCGAAGGTGCCGATCTGCCGGCCCTTGTAGCGCGCCAGATGTGCCTGCGCACAGTCCTCGATTACCCATAGCTTGTGCTTGCGCGCGATCGCCATGATCGCGTCCATGTCCGCCGGCTGTCCGTACAGATGCACCGGAATGATGCCGACCGTTCGCGGCGTAATCGCAGCTTCGATCGCCGCCGGATCAATGGTGAAGTTCGCGCCGTCGGTGTCGCAAAATACCGGCGTTGCGCCGGCATGTGTGATCATCGCCGATGTGCTGATCCACGAATGCGCCGTGGTGATGACCTCGTCGCCGGGCTGCACCTTGAGTGCCGACATCGCAATATAGAGCGCGTCGGTCCCGTTGGCGCAGGACACGCAATGCTTGATATCGACTGCTTTGGCGAAGTCTCGCTCGAAGGCATCGACGTAGGGTCCGCGAATGAAGGAATTGTCACGAATTACCGCGGCTATCGCCGCATCGATATCGCCCTTGATGTTTTGATACTGCAGCTGCAGATCCGCATAAGGTACCGGCATGAATCCACCTTCTACTTCCGGGGCGCCAACCGGCGCGCGGGATTTCCGGCATAAGTGCCGGCGGCCGCGATGTCCTTGGTGACGACCGAACCCGCCCCGATCACCACATCGTCGGCAATGCGCACCGGCATGATGGTGGCGTTAGAGCCGATTGACACTCGGTTACCTATCACTGTGTTCCGCCACAACGTCTTGTCGCCGCGGGCCGGGCCGCCGGTGGCGAAGGTATCATTGATGAACATCACGCCGTGACCGACAAAGCAATCCTCGCCGATCGTCACCAGTTCGCAGATGAAAGCGTGCGACTGCACGCGGGTTCGCGCGCCGACGACAGCGCCGGTCTGTATCTCGGTGAACGGGCCGACGAAACAGTCATCCGCGATCTCGCACCCGAAGAGATTGCAGGGCTCGACTAATTTGACCCGCTGACCGAATTTGACGTCCCGCACTCCGGCTTGGTGGACTTGCGGCCTGCCGCTCACGAGAGCACACCGAGCCTGCTCCGCCGCGGCTCGAAGCGAAGCGCAACTTCCTGTCCCGTCTCGATCGACTCGTAGAGCGCAGAGATGAGTTCGAGACTCTTGCGACCTTGCAACCCGTCGACCAGCGCGGCGCGTTGGTGCAGCAGACAATCTACCACGTGCTCATAGTAGGCCTGGTGTCCGAAGCCGTAGACGTTAGGCGGATTGACCGAATACCTCTCGACGACGACCTTGTCGATCGGCAGCTCATCGACGAAGCGCCAGTGCCTGATCTCGTTGACCGCAAAGCCGGCGATCTCCACAGCGCCCTTCTCTCCCAGGATCGAGAGAGAGCCTTCAAGATCCCTTGGGCGGACTGCGGTAGTTGCTTCGATGATTCCCAATGCACCATTGCGAAACTTCAGGGTGGCCACAGCAGTATCTTCGGTTTCGACCTTGACCAGCGCTGTCGTGGCTCGCGCGTGGACGCTCACAACATCGCCGAAAAACCACTCTAGCATGTCAATGTGATGGCTGGCTTGGTTCGTGAGCACGCCGCCGTCATAGGCCCAGGTGCCCCGCCAGGAGTCGAGGTCGTAATAGCTCTGGTCGCGGCACCAACGCACCCGCACCGTGCCGAGGACCAACCGTCCAAACCGGCCAGCTTCCAAAGCCTCACGGGCTTTCACGATTGGCACGTTGAACCTGTTTTGCTTGACTACGAACAGCTTGACACCGGCCTCGTCACAGGCGCGGATCATGGCGTCCGCATCCTGCAACCGTAGGGCCATGGGCTTTTCAACGATCACGTGCTTGCCGGCCTTGGCGCAGGCGATCGCGTGCTGGGGGTGGAGCCCACTGGGCGTAAGCACCGCGACGGCATCGATGTCCTTCTGCAATAGGAAGTCATTCAAATCGTAAAAGGCCGGGACGGAAAACCTTGATGCGACGGCATCGGCCCGCTCGGCAATCGAATCGCACACCGACACGAGCGTAGCACCCTTGATTTGGCCCCCACCGAGCAGGTCGGAATGACGCTTGGATATGCGTCCGCAACCGAGCAGTCCAAACCGAATCATCAGCCGATCCTATTTGCGCGAATGAGAGGCAGCCGCATCGAGGCACAGCCATAATCGAGGCACAGCCATATTAGCGGCAAAACTACCCACTGCGCCAGATGTGCCCGCGCCAAGACACCTCCGGCACCGAGAAGCCATAAACCTCTTCCCAAGGGGCACGCTCTATACGAAAAAGCTTTTCGGAATCAAGTTACTGTGTAAAAAAACGTTACTTCTATATTCTCAACCGGCAGTGATGAGTGGGTACCTGAGGTGGAACCCATCGGAGGCGCGATGAACGCAAGCGATCTACTGAAGGTAGCACTATTGTACCATCGCTCGTTTCTGGCTATATTCGGATTGTCCTTTGCTGGCTTGCTCCTCTTCGTATTGACGGTTCCGAAGCAGCTGGTTGCTGTCAAGACAGTAGTGCAAGTCCCAACCTCCTTTACGAACGGAAAGCCAGAGCCACTTGAGTCGGCCGATCAAATCGCCGGCCGTGCTGCCATGCTCTACAGAGCTGGCCCCGCAAATTCGGACAGTAGCTTGAGTGGATTTTCTGCCTGACAGCGGCGAGGATTCTTGCTGCGAATCAGGAGCGAAGATGACGAAGAAGAGCCGCCG
>NZ_JASAUS010000168.1:0-14222 GCF_029953005.1 Bradyrhizobium sp. Mp27
CATCGGAACCAAGCGGCTAATCGCTGCGATCGCGGCCTGAGACGTCCTCGGCACCTAACCCTCAGAACCGACCTCCCGTGAAACCGTTTTTACACGGCCAAGACCCGAAGCCGACAGGTTCGAACAGCTGGCGCTTTCCGCAAGGCTCCAGCCAGCGAGGGCGACTGCGTAAGTGCTGCTCAAGAATTAAACGTCGATTGGCTTTTAATCTGGTGAGCGCGTAAAGGGTACAAACCGCACGAGGCTGGCGGCGCGCGTTGTTGTCTTGCCCGGGCCGGTTTTTTCCACCACCGTGAGCTGCTGAGTGGTGTAGGCAGGTCCCACCGGCATCACCAGCCGGCCACCCAATTTGAGCTGCTCAATCAGCGGCGCCGGTACGTGCCCGAGCGCTGCGGTGACGATGATTGCTTCAAAAGGACCGCAATCGGGCCAGCCAGCATAGCCGTCGCCAAGCCGAACGCTCACATTGTCATACGCGAGGTCCTTGAGCGTTTTGGCTGCGGCCGCGGCCAACTGCGGGATGATCTCGATGGTGCAGACCTTTCGCGCCAGGTGCGCAAGGATGGCAGCCTGATAGCCCGAACCCGTACCGACTTCGAGCACAACATCATCGGGCGCGACGTAAGCCAGCTGAGTCATCAAGGCCACGATGAATGGCTGCGATATGGTCTGGCCGGCGCCGATCGGAAGCGGCATGTCCGCGTATGCGATGGAGCAAGATCGCTCAGGGATGAATAGATGGCGTTGTGTTTGCCCCATAGCCTCAAGGACTCTCCCCGACAGCCCCTGCTGTCCCAAAACACTAACGTGGGACCGGGCGTAGGCCCGGATGGTTTCGACCATGGCGGCGCGTTCGAGGACGCATTGCGTGTCCTGTGCGGTCACTTCGCGCGCGACGGTCACCATAGAAAGCACGAGCAGCAGCAAGGTCCTCATGAGCCGTCTCTCCGATCTCGGTGGCGCGGCGGCGACAAGGCCGGTTGCGACGCACCTGCAGCAACCAGTCATGCCGGCGCTTGGGTCACCATCTATGACGCGCGGTTGAGAAAGATCGGCAACCCCTGCTTGTTGCCGTAGATGGGGCGATAGCGCTCCGTGTTGTAGCTGCTGGCGACGTCCAATTTGCGCGGGCCTAGCTTGGCGTTAGGGATGGGCACGAGGTCGTAGCAGCCCTCTACCAGCGCCGACATGAGGCCGGTCTTGCCTTCCAGGATGGCATCGTAGGCCATGTTGCCGAAAGTCAGGGCCACAAGCTTGTCGATGAAGTCCGGATCGCCTGATCGCAGGTCGTAGGTGAGGTCGGAGATGATCGTCTCCTCGCCGGTGCGCTGCTTGATTTCGTCGGCAAGCGATTCCGCCACGTTGGCCTTCTTGCGGTGACCGTAGGCGTCAGGCTCGCCGTATTCCCGCAGCTTGTAGCCTTCCCACTGAGCTCCCTCGCTGAGCACGATCAGCGCGTAGTTGCTTGGATTGGCGCGCTTGTCCTCGATGAGCAACTGGATCAGCTTGTCGAGGTCGACCTTATACTCCGGTATGACGCATCGTATCGAGGTCGCATACGCGGTGTAGAGTGCCGTAAATCCGGCATCGCGGCCAAAGACGCGGAAAATGCCAATTCGCTCATGCGAGCCGACGGTGGTGCGCTGCCGCTGGATGGCATCGCTGGCGCGGGTGATCGCGGTCGAGAAGCCGATACAGTACTCGGTGTTGCGGACGTCATTATCCATCGTCTTCGGGATGGCGATGATCTTGACGCCGAGTTCGTTGAGCTTGGCCGCATAACTGAGCGTGTCGTCGCCACCGATGGCGATCAGGTGTTCGATGCCAAGTCCCGAAAGGTTAGCGAGCACCCGGCTGGTGAGGTCCCATGTCTTTGTCGCGATGCCGCCGTTGGTGCTCAGCGAGACCGGAACATCATTGCCGACGAGATGATCGGGCAGCTTTTGTATTTTGGAGGGATTGACGCGGCTCGAGTGCAGCACGGTGCCGCCGCGCCGGTCGATAGTGCGAGTGTTTTCACGGTTGAGCGGGATGACATAGTGAGATCTGCTGGTCGGGTCCTCGAGGTTCAGGTGCGTGAGGGCCTCCCAACCACGGCGCAGACCGACAACCTCGATGTCGTCCTCACTGCCGCGATAAGTCACGCTCTTGATGACTGCGTTGAGGCCGGCGACGTCGCCGCCGCCCGTGAGAATGCCGATGCGTCTTTTCGCCAAGCCAAACCTCCCAGCATTGGCAGGTCGTAATAATGCACAGCGCAGCTTCGCTACTCGGCCGCTTCCGGCTTGCGCTCCTCACGCAGCCGAAATCGCTTCACGAGTGCGGATACGGTGTCGCGGAAGCCGCCATATTCCAGCTCAGAATAGGGCAGCATCGCAGCGCCGGACCAGCCCTGGCTGCGCATCTCGATTGCCTTGCGTTGCGCGCGCCGGCGCACCTCGTCCCGCGCCGGGTTGTCGAAGAAATCGGTATAGGACTCGGAAAAGCGGCCGTCCTTGTCGACCGAAAAGCCAGCGCAAGAAACGATCGGCAGGCAGTACATGCCAGTGACCGGTGTATTGAGCGGCACGGGCATCAGCGGCATCACATGCGAGCCGCGCGCATCGCCGCCCACGAAGTGTGCCTTGGCGAAGGGCGAGATAATCTCCTCGGGCGCCGGGAAAATTCCCTGGTTCCTGATGATTGCGACCGGATCGTCCTTGCCGGTGTACTTGCCTGCGATTGTGTGAAGACGTTGCGCCGACACGGCGGCGGCAACCTCGCCATATGTTTGAGAAACGATGCGATCAATGCCAAAGCGCTCGTTGTCGCGGAGCAGCGCGGCAATGTGGTAGTTGTCCTCGGGCGCGTCGAGTTCGATCACGCTGTCGCCCGCCGTGTGGTCCATGTCGATGACATGGAAACGGAATCCCTTGATCATCGGGGGTAGCATCAGCCCGGCGCAATACATGGGATCAGCGAAGGCGAGGTAGAGCGGCAGGTTATAGGCGCCGGGGCCGCATTTGTCGGCGGCAAACACCATGAATGATTCCGCGGGTCTCGGCCCCGAGAGGCTGTGGTCGAAGCTGAGCTCGGCGACGCCCGGGCCGGCACCGCGAATGTTTCCGGAAGGTGCGTCTGCGAGAAGATCCTGGCCGGCGCCGTAGAGACCGGAAGTCCTTGCAACCGAAGTGGCCGCAAGAAACGCCTTCCAGGCGAGTTGATGGATCTCGGAGCTCCCCTCGCCCCGAGTGTGCGTCATGATGATCGCAATGTCGTCGCCGGTGTGGCAGACAAAGCCGTCGATCAACAGACCATTACAGATCGCCTTCGCGACCTCGCCCTCGACAGCTGCCATCATGCGTGAAGATGGTTTCGTATGCCCGCCGACTGAGCCAACGTCAGCCTTGATGACCGATAGAGTGAGTCTCATGAGCTTTCTCTCCGACCAGCACAGCGCGACGCCTCGGCGCAGGCTGCGCCGGGGCGACGGCGCTGCTCATACGCCGGAAGAACGTCTGATGTTACGTTAGGTTCCGCAGATGCCCTTCCTGCTCGAAAAATTCGAGCCCATCCGCTTCCCGAGATCTTCAACCACCTTAAGGATCATACCAGAACCGATAGGATAAGTAGATCATGCGCCATCATTTTCTGCGGTGCACGAGTCCGGTTTTGGCCCATCGCGACCTCTTGCGCTGCCGCATGAACCTGGCCGCTATTGGGGCAACGCAGACGTAGCCTTCGTCGCATCACGCCGCGGGGTTTATGGGTACACGGCCTAGCCCAGCTCTTGCAGCAGCTTCCGCGTCTCGCCCAGCAGCGCCCGCATCGCCCTTCGTTCCGCGATCCGGTCTTGCGTGAATAGCCCATGCTTCCGCGCATTCTGATTTCCCCTCGGTGCGCCTGATCTCGCGGCGCTGCCATGCATGCGACAGCGGGTCTTGCCGTGCACCGCCGGCGCGAGGCAGGCGGTGCCGCTGCGTGTCCTGGCGCCGCAGCGCGGACTCGCCTGCATCGCAGCCGTGTTGCGGGGTTGATCGCCGCTCATGCGCTGGCACCTTGTTCGGCATCGACCAGTTCATGTTCGCCTTCGCCGGCTTCGTGGGGCGAGATCGATCCTGCTCCCATCGGCGTGTCCGCGACGCCTTGCTCCGTTATGATCATTCCAGCGTGCTGGATGGCGTGGCTCGCGGTGGCTCCCGCGCCATCCTGCACCGTCAGACTCTCCACCGTGATCGCCCGCTCGCCATGGTTGCGGTACCGGTTGAGCGCCTCGACCTGGTCCGGAAAGATTCGCGCCAACTTGGCGAGCGCGCGTGAGGCGCTGTCCTGCCGCGGGATGTCGTCGGCGAAGGCGAGGCGATGGGCGCAGCGCATCGCCAGGACGTGAATGGAGACCATCTGTGCCGCCAGCATGGCCTCGATGGAGTCCCTCGGCGCGATGCTCTTCATCATCGAGATCATGAAGGCGAGATTGGCCTCGTCCGGCTTCTGCGCAATCACGCTGGCCTTCACCAATTGCTTCAGGATGCCTTGCAACGCGTCACGGCGCGACGGCGCCGAGCGCGTCAGCCAGCAGTCGCTCTCCGGTTTTCGGGTCGGGATGATCGATGGCGATGCGCCGCCTGTAGAGTTTGACGCGCGGGCTCGCAGCCGGGTCGCTGCGATCGGTTGCCGCAACCGGCGGCGTGGTGTGGCGATCTGGGGATGTCGTCATGTGCTGTGTCCTTTGCCAGCGCAGGCGTGCGAACGACGCGCTCGCGTGGTGCGCGCGGCTACCAATTTCGAGATGTCGATGAGAGGCTTGCGCGCAATCGCGGCGAGGCGCCCGTGGGGCGGGCGGCCTGGACGCCGGCGATTGTTGCGATGATGCCATCATGCCGGTGTTTTGCCCGACGTGCCAAATTTCATTTCGTGGTATCCGAAGGTGCCTGCGCAAGTCCTTGTTCCGACAGGGGCCGGCTACTGTGCATGGGGTTATTTTCGCATTTTTTGTTTGGATGCGGCTCTCGCGTGCCGCACAACGGAATGCCGGCGCGCAAACGCGATTGCGAAATCCGGCGCGACCGCTAATCATGATCTCCAGAGGCGCCGCACCATGCAAAAGCGGCAGCGCGAGTCCGGGGAGAGAACGAATGCAACGAACGCTTCGCCTGCTGGCGATTGTCGCCGGATTGTGCGTGACGACCGAGGCTCTCGCGCAGAAATATCCGACGCGTCCGGTCAAGATCATGGTCGGCTTCAGCGCGGGCGGCCCGGTCGATGTGGTCGCGCGCATCGTCGCCGACCGGCTGAGCAACAAGCTCGGCCAGCCCTTCGTGGTCGAGAACCGTGCCGGCGCCAACGGCATGATCGCAGCCGAGGGCGTGGCGCGCGCGGACGCGGACGGCTACACCATCCTCGCCTGCAACTCGTCCACCATCACGCTCAACAAGACGCTGTTCAAGGACGCCCGCTACGATCCGCAAGGGGACTTTGCGCCGCTCACCACCGTCATCTCGGCGCCGCTCGTTCTCGTGGTCAATCCCGAGAATCCCAGGACGGCCAACATCAGCACCGTCGCCGATCTGGTCGCGGCGGCGAAGGCCGCGCCCGGCGCGCTCGCCTACGGCTCGGGCGGCAACGGCAACCTTGCCCATCTCGCCATGGAGCTGCTCAGCCAGAAGGCCGGCATCAAGCTGATCCACGTGCCCTATCGCGGCGGCGCGGCGTCCGAGGTCGGTATCCTCGCGCAGGAGGTCCTGGCGGTGTTCGATCCCTTGTCCGCCGTGCCGCTGGTGAAGGCCGGCAAGCTGCGTGCGCTCGCGGTGTCATCGGCCGAGCGGCTGCCGGCGCTGCCTGACGTGCCGACCGTCGCGGAGGCCGGCTATCCCGGCTTCGACATCTCGTTCTGGGTCGGCTTCTTCATGCCGAAGGCCGTGCCCGCGCCGATCCGCGAGACGCTGCACCGTGAGATCGTCGCCGCCGCCAAAGATCCGGCGGTGCAGGAGCGACTGGAGTCGCAAGGCGTCGTGAGCGTGCTCAGCCCCGCCGACTACGCCGCGAAGATCGCCAAGGAGACGATGGAGCTTGCCGAGGTCGTCGCGGCCGCGAACATCAAGGCGGAGTAGGGGGCGTCACGGCGAGAGGATCTGCTTGCGGTAGCGGATCAGCGCTCGCTCGATGCGAGGCGCACGGCACGGGCTTTTGCGCTCTTTCCGGCGGCGCGGGCTGCGATCATGCCGCGCGCCTTGCCGTGCTTGGTCTTTCGGATAAAGAATGCAAGCCGCTTGCGCGCACGGCTGGCCGTCAAACGCGCCGCCAATTGCTCGCCCTTGCGAATGATGGTGGCAGCTGACGCCGTCAGGTTCACCGGAACCCAGGCGACGTCCTTTGTCTTGGACAGGCTGCCGATGCCTTCGCATGGCGCTTTGCGCGGCAGGTCGATCCGGATCGCAAGCGCCTCCGCGCGCTCGGTCCAGTCCTCGGCCCTGGTGCCGGTGATGATGCGGACATAGTCGCGGGTCTCGCGCGGCAGCTCACTTTCCCTGGCAAGCCACTTCTGGATCCGGCCGGGGCCTGCGTTATAGGCGGCCGCGGCAAGGCCGAGATTGCCGAAATCGTCGCGGAGCTTGCGCAGGAATCTGGCCGACGCCGGCAGCGCCTTCATCGCATCGAAGGGATCGTCGAGCCCGACTTCGGCGGCGGTCTCCGGCATGAACTGCGCAACGCCCTGCGCGCCGGCCTGGCTGACCTCGTTCGATCTGAAGCGGCTCTCCTGCCAGATCAAACGCGCGAAGAACGGCACCGGAATGCCGCTCGCCTCGGCGGCTTCACGAAGCGCGTGGCAGAATCGTTCGGTCGGCGAAACCGGCGCCTGCACGGCCGTGTCGACGACGCGCGGCGGCTCGGGCGTCTCCTCATAGGCCGCGCGCGCATTGGCGAGCTCGATGGCTTGCACGCTGGCAAGGAAGAGCTCGACCACCGGAACAAGTGGCGAGGCTTGCGTGCTTTGAAGAGTGGCGTGGTCGAAGCTTGTTTGCCGGGATGCCGACGGATCGAGGTCGCACATCAGAATCAGAAACGCGGCGCAAGCCGCGACGACGAATCGCATTGCGTGGACAACCTCGAACTGTGGGATGAACGACCGGCGCTGCGCCGGCAATAAGGAGTTCTTAACCGTCCGATTGCGGCGAAGCTGCGGTCTCGCCGGTTCCGTCGGTGTTACTACGGTGTTCCCGCGGCGAAACTCTCCGCGGTTTCGCGGAGCGATGAATTGGGACGCGCGACATGACGCGATGGATGCTCGGCGCGGTGATGACGCTTTGGGTGATCTGCCCGGCGCTCGCGAGTAATCTCGATGCCACCGCGGTGAACGATGCCGCGTGTCCCGCAAGACAGCCTGCGACCGACAAGGTCAATGCATCCGTGGTGAGGCTTCAGGTCATGCTGGACCGTGCGCAGTTCTCGCCCGGCGAGATCGACGGCAAGCGCGCCTCGAACCAGGCCTCGAACTAGTCCTTGGGAAAATCCTTGCGCATCGCGATCTCGGCGGCGTCGCCGGGCGACAGCACGGTCTGCTCGAACGCTGCTTGCGGCTTCGTCATGATGTCGTAGAGCGAGATGCCCTTGATCGGCTTGTCCATGAGCATGCGAACGCAGTCGGCGAGCGTGCCGTTGTAGACGAGATAGGGCGGACCCCGGTCCTTCTGTCTCTCGCCTTTCAGCGACGGCCACTTCTTCAGTTCGGCCGGCGCGTCATAGGCGATCGGCGATTCCTCTTTGAACATGCGCTTGGCCTCGGGCGGCGTGGAAAACCCGAAAGTCCTAAGGCTTGCCCGGTAAAACGCTTGTTAAAGAATTAGTTCAAATCAGCCGGCAACGAAGGCGAGCAGGGTGCCGTTGGCCTTGGCCGGCGGCACGCAGATCGCAGCCCCGCTGCGCAACGCAGCTGATCCCAGCGCCTTCTCGGTGGCTGCGAGATCGCCGCTGACGAGGACCAGGGCCGCGCCGCCGCGCGCGGAAAGACCGGTGAGCGGCACGCCGGGATAGCGTTTGCCGAGCTGCTCCAGCGTCAGATAGACGAAGTCGGCGCGGTCGCCCCCGGACGGCACGGCGACTGCACCGTCGGCTTCCGCCTTCGGTTCGCGGTCGATCAGGCGGCCGAGATGCGCCGCATCCTGCGCGGGCTCGGGCGTTGCGATCAGCGTCTGCCTGATCCGCTTCGCCGCATTGGCGTGCTTCATCAATTCAGGAATCCACACCGTCTCGCGCGTCTTGTGCTGGCAGGCGAAGATGCGCACGCCGCCGGGCGCCTCCGCGGTCGGCCACATGAAGGTGCGGAATTTTGCCGCCGAGATCGTGCCATCGGGCAGCGTCACCGGCCGTTCGAAATCGGTCGGGCCGATCGGCGTCAGGCCGCGCGCACGGATCTCCTCGGCGCCGGCTGCGCTGTCGACCGCCGTGAAGGCGATGCGCTCGATGCCCTCGCCGTGCCTGTCGACGAAGGCGCGGGCAGGTGCGTTGTGCTCGGTCGCCACCAGCACGCCGAGCAACTCCATATAGTCGGGGTCGAACATGATGGTGTAATTGCCGGTGCCCATATGCGCGCTGTGGGTGCCGCGCGGCGACAGGGTGAAACCGAGCTGCCTGTAGTTTTCGGCAGCCTTGTCGAGGTCCCGAACCATGACCACGGCGTGGTCGATACCGATGATGTTCTTGAGGGCCACTGTTCTTCCCCGCAGCAAATGCAAATTTCGATCTGGACCGCGCCAGCGGCCGCTGGCCCTGTCTACGCCGGATAGGCGATCAAGTCATTTTCAAATCGGCGCTAGATGCGGAATTTCATTTCGCGAAATGCGGTATCGACGCGTGATGGCGTCACTGTGCCTGCTCGATATAGGCGGCGAGGATGGCGCGCTCCTCGCTGGTCATATCGGTGATGTTGCCCGGCGGCATCGCATTGGACCACGCCGCCACGCGGCCGATCAGGCGGATGTTGCGATGGATGTGCTCGGGCGCGTCGAGCAAGATGCCTTTGGGCGCGGTCACGATGCCGGCCCAGACCGGCTCGGCCGCGTGGCACATGCTGCAACGGGACATCACGATCTCCTCGACATTGGCGCGCGTCGGCTGCGCCGAGAGCGCGCCCGTCTTGACCTCACGCGGGCCGGCGGCGGAGAGCAGGAGGATCGCGATCACGCCCAATACGGCGACACCCCACACCCACCACGGCGATTTGCGCCCCGCGTGCCGCTCGTTGAAGAAGTGGCGGATCACGGGGCCGAGCGCCAGAATGATCGCGACGATGATCCAGTTGAAGCGCGTCGCGTAGAGCAGAGGATAGTGATTGCTGATCATCAGCACGACGACGGGCAGGGTCAGGTAGTTGTTGTGAACCGAGCGCTCCTTGCTGGCCTTGCCGAGCTTCGGATCGGGCGCCTGTCCCGCGATCAGGCTGGCCACGATCTTCTTCTGGTTCGGGATGATCAGTGCAAAGACGTTGGCGACCATGATGGTGCCTATGATCGCCCCAATCTGGTTGAAGGCGCCGCGCCCGCTCAGGACGTGGGTGAAGGCGAAAGTGAGCGCGACCAGGAACAGATAGCCGCCGATGGCAAAGGGCAGCTCGCGCTGCGCAAGCCCGGTGCGGCAGGCCGCCTCATAGAGCAGCCATGCCAGCGCCAGGCTGCAGAAGCTGAACAGCCCGGCCTGGATCGGTGTGAGGTCGAGAATCGACTTGTCGACCAGGAACAGGTCGGCATCGAGATAGTACACCACCACCATCAGCGCGAAGCCGGACAGCCAGGTGGTGTAGGCCTCCCATTTGAACCAGGTCAGCTCCTCCGGCATCTGGCTCGGAGCCACCAGATACTTCATGATCCGGTAGAAGCCGCCGCCATGGACCTGCCAGGCTTCGCCCTGCACGCCGTCCGGCAGGTCAGTCTTCGGCTTCAGGCTGAGATCGAGGGCGATGAAGTAGAAGGAACTGCCGATCCAGGCGATCGCCGCCACCACGTGCAGCCAGCGCAGCAGCAGGCTCGCCCATTCCGATATGATGGATCCCCACATGATCACCCCATCAATTGCGACCTGGATGCCGCAGCTTTGATGACCGCAACCGGCGGTCGCGCCCTTACAATGTGTCGCACCGATCTGCCGCATTTTCCAGTACGATGGGCCGCGGCTGATGCACATCGTGCGGGCATGAGCTGATGTGGGATTCGGCAGCTGTTTGAACTGCTGCAGAACATTTGCGGACCTATGAGCGTCGACGTTCAGGACGCGCAGGCTGGGAGGAAGACGACGTGAAAAGCAGGATCTCGTCCGCAGTAACGGCTGCGGGATTGCTGGTCGCGGTTGCTGCCAGCGCGCAGGCCGAGCCGGTTCTGCAGGGCAAGGACGCCTATGGCGATTGGCAGGCCGACAAGCCTGGCACGGTCAGGTTGATCCGGCCGCAGGATCTCGTCAGGCCCGGCGCGACGCGGTCGGTTGCGAGCACCGCGCGCGTGGCGTCGCGACCGCCGGAGGCCATGCCACGTGTGCCGACGGGTTTCAAGATCGAACTGTTCGCCGAAGGCTTGCGCGCGCCGCGCATCATCAGGGTCGCGCCGAACGGCGATGTCTTCGTCGCGGAGACGCGGGCCGACGCCATCCGCGTGCTGCGCGCCGGGGATGGCGGCAAGGCCGCGACCAACGAGGTGTTTGCCAGCGGATTGAGACGGCCGTTCGGCATCGCCTTCTTTCCGAACGGCGACAATCCGCAATGGGTCTATATCGCCAACACCGACAGCGTCGTCCGGTTTCCCTATCAGGCCGGCGATCTCAAGGCGCGCGGCAGGGCGGAGACGATCGTGGCAAGCCTGCCGCATGACGGCAGCCATTCCACCCGCGACATCGTCTTCACGCCCGACAACAAGCGCATGTTCGTGTCGGTCGGCTCGCTCAGCAACGTCGCCGAGGGCATGGGTACGCCTCCGGGCGGGTTGGAGGTGTGGTCAAAGGCGCAACCGCTTGGCGCGGCCTGGGCGAGCGAGACCGAGCGCGCCACCGTGCTGGCCTTCAATCCCGATGGCAAGGAGCGGAAGATCTATGCCACCGGCATCCGCAACTGCGTAGGTCTTGCGATCCAGCCGCAGACCGGGCTGCCCTGGTGTTCGACCAACGAGCGCGACGGCCTCGGCGACGATCTCGTGCCCGACTACGTGACCAGCGTGAAGGAAGGCGCGTTCTACGGCTGGCCGTGGTTCTACATCGGCGGCAACGAGGACCCGCGCCACACCGGCGCGCGGCCGGATCTGAAGGACAAGGTGACGGTGCCTGATGTGCTGGTGCAGCCGCACTCGGCGTCGCTGGGCATGACGTTCTATCAGGGCACGCAGTTTCCGCCGGAGTATCAGGGCGAGGCCTTTGCCGCCGAGCACGGCTCCTGGAACAGGTCGAAGCGCACCGGCTACAAGGTGATCCGCATCCGGATGAAGGACGGCGTGCCGACGGGCGAGTACGAGGATTTCGTCACGGGGTTTGTCGTGAATGACACGGAGGTCTGGGGAAGGCCGGTTGGCGTTGCCGTGGCGAAGGATGGATCGCTGCTGGTGTCGGAGGACGGCAACGGCACGATCTGGCGGGTGACGCGCGCGCCGCAGTGACGCTGTTTCCCTCTCCCCTTGCGGGAGAGGGTGGCTCGCCGCGTAGCGGCGAGGCGGGTGAGGGGTCTCTCTCCACGAGTCCCTTCGCCAGTTGAGTTTGCCGATAGGACCCCTCATCCGGCGCTTCGCGCCACCTTCTCCCGCAAGGGGAGAAGGCAACGCAGTATCGCCTACCCCCGTCTCACACTCGCGCCACCGTCCACCGGCAGCGTCACGCCCGTGATGAAATTCGCCTCGTCCGACGCCAAAAACAGTGCGGCATTCGCGACGTCCCAGCCGGTGCCCATCTTCCTGCGCAGCGGCACCTTGCTGTCGCGCTCGGCTTCGACTTCGGCGCGGGGCTTGGACCATTCGCGGGCGCGGGTGTCGACGGCCATCGGCGTGTTCATCAGGCCGGGCAGGATGACGTTGGCACGGATGCCGTATTCGGCGTTCTGGTAGGCGAGCTGTTCGGTGAAGGCGATCATCGCCGATTTCGTCGCCTTGTAGGCGACGTAAGGGTAGGTCGTGATTGCCGCCATCGAGGAGATGTTGATGATGACGCCGCTGTTCTGCGCGCGCATGATCGGGATCACTTCCTTTGCGGCCAGGATGCAGCTCTTCAGGTTGATGGCGATGACCCGGTCGAACGCCTCCTCGGTGATTTGAAGCAGCTCGGCATCGCCGCCGGACAGGCTGACGCCGACATTGTTGTGCAGCACGTCGATGCGGCCCCAGCGCGCCTGCGCGTCCGCGACCATCGCCTTGATGTCCGCGGATTTGGTCACGTCGGCCTTGAAGGCCGCAGCGGTGCCTTGCTCCGCTGCGATCAGATCGACGGTTTCCTGCGCCGATTCCAGATGATGGTCGACGCACAGCACTTTCGCGCCCTCGCGCGCGAAGGTCAGCGCGGTGGCGCGGCCATTGCCCATGCCTTCGCCCGGGCTCTGGCCGGCGCCGACGACGATCGCGACCTTGTCTTTCAAGCGCATGTCACTTCACTCCCGGGATCGGGTACTGCTGGAGTACCTCTTTGTAATACGGTTCGTTGTCGATCTTCATGGTGGCGAGCACGCGCACCACGCCGCAATAGAAGGCGATGGTGAGCACGAGGTCGACCATGTGCTCGTCGGAGAGATCTCTCTTGATCTCTGCGAAGGTGGTGTCCGACATCGCGAGCTCGCGCACCATCTCGCGGGCGCCTTTCAGGATCGCTTTTGCCAGCGGCTCCAGATTCGACGGCTTGCCCTCGGTTTCCGCCATCAAGCCTGTGATGTCCTCGTCGGTGACGCCGAACTCCTTGCCGATCTTCACATGGTGGGTGAATTCGTATTCCGACTTCTCCATCCAGCCGACCTGGAGGATCGCGAGCTCCCGCAGGCGCGGGTCGAGCTTGCTCTTGAAGCGGATATAGCCGCCGATGCCGTTGAAGGCGCGCGCCATCTCCGGCGAGTTGACCAGCAGCTTGTGCAGGTTGGTGTTGCGCTTCAGCATGTCGCGATATTCGGGCGCGACTTGGTCGGCCTCGAGGTAGGGCAGGCGGGCCATCCGTGTTCCTTTCAGTGTTCCTGTGATTCACGTTCCGGCGCTTGCAGCGTCACGCCGCCGTCGACCACCAGCACCTGGCCGGTGATGTAGCGTGCGAAGTTGCTGAGCAGGAATTTGACGGCGTGGCCGACGTCCCAGCCGGTGCCTTCGGTCTTGAGCAGGGAGGCCTTGGCGCGATTGGCGCGGGCCTGCTCGCTCATGCCGCGGGCATAGACCATCGGCGTGTACATCGGGCCGGGGCAGATGCAGTTGACGCGGATGTTGTCGCGGCCGTGATCGACCGCCATGGCGCGCGTCAGACCGATGATGGCGGCCTTCGATGTCGTATAGGTCGTGAGCCCACGCGGCCTGAGCGCCGAGATCGAGGAGATATTGACGATCGCGCCGCCCTTGGCGGTCTTGATCATCGCGGGGATCGCGTGCTTGGAGAGCAGGAACATGGTCTCGACGTTGACCTGCATGACGCGGCGATACTGCTCGGGTGTCTCGTCGACCACGCTGCCGCGGCTGCCGATGCCGACATTGTTGTCGAGGAAATCGAGCCGGCCCCAGCGGTCGAGTGTAGCTTCGACCAGGGTCTTGCAATCGGCTTCGCTGGTGACGTCGCCACCGTGTGCCGCCGCCGTGCCGCCCTCGGCCGTGATCATCTCCACGGTGCGCTCGGCGAGCTTGAGGTCGCGATCGGCCACCAGCACTTTTGCGCCGGCGCGGGCCAACAGAATTGCTGCAGCGCGGCCGTTGCCGATGCCGTCGCCAGCGGCGCCACCGCCGCTGATCAGCGCCACCTTGCCGGCGAGGCCGGCATCGTCCTCGGGGCCCTGCATGTCGTTTCATCCCAATTATTTTCGTGCAGATTAGCAATGGCCCTGACAGGAGAGAAGACCGGCGGTCCCGCGCAGATGTCATTGACATCGCATGGAATTGCATGCCGCCGGGCGGCACGGCGCGCGATCAGGCGGGCGTATCGCGGAACCGTTCTGCCTAGTACCCACTTTTCTTGGAACGTGAGTCGTGATTCAAGGTCGGGATGATACCCGAAGCAAGAGAAGTCCACCTTTCGAGGAAAGATCGCAAGGTGCTTGAGGCGTG
>NZ_JASAUS010000169.1:0-14212 GCF_029953005.1 Bradyrhizobium sp. Mp27
TCCGTCGTTGCCGCCTCCATACCCCCCGCCAACGATTTGCAAACACGTTGATCAACAGACTGCAATCCCCACGCCAAACCTTTGCGAGTGGGACGCGAACGTCGCTTACGAGCCATCCTTGCGCTTCTCGCAATATCCCTTCCGAACATTCTGGTTCAGTGCATCGGCAGGGTTCGCTAGGCGCTTCTGATTATGATCCGCTAAGGCCCCGGCGACAGCTTTTGCCGTAAGCGGACTTTCGCTCCGACCAGTGAGCCAATGCGCTGTCGCTAAGAAGCGATTGTTCTGATTTTTGTCACCCTTCTTAGCCTTGATGTGGCTGGCGAGCGAACCGCCGACCTTGACTGGTGCACCATGGCTGGCTGCGTGAGCCCGCCCTATCGCTCCACCGCCGTGGGAGGTGCCCTGCGAGTGCGCTCCTCCGGCTGGCTGAGAGACTCTGCCAGTCATCACGAGAGAAATGATTTGGCTCGCAATCGCTTCGTCAACTTCGCGCTCAAAGTTGTGCCCGGGGCCGGCCACCGTCAGCTTATACCCTTGCTTTTCGCCTGCCATTCCATCACCTAGAAGTTGAAAGGACGGGAACAGATCACGAAAATAGATGCGCCGGCAAGCCGAGGCTCTATCTATCCACAAGGGCGCCGAGTGCATTGCAGCGGTACGGGCTGATTTCGAAGATTGCCGCTCTCGGCATAGGAGCCCGTGCGAGCGCAGGTTTTGGCGATCTCCGCCTATGGCCACCGCTAAGGCGGCTCTTGGCTCGGCGACTTTTCAGCTAGAAAATTGAAATCATTGGTACAGTTGGGTGGGAACCGCCAGAGCACCGTTTCAGCGTTGATAAACCTAGCGAATTTTCGTCCGCTCGCGAGCGCTTTGTATCAGCGTTTTGTATTTCGTGGAAGCCCATTCACAAGACGCGGGCATGTCGGCCTTGATCGCCACACGCTGTAACTTCATCCTTCCCCAAGGGCATGATGATGCGATTCGTCGGCGTGGAGAGATGGCATGACCTTGATGATTGGGAAAAAGAGCGAGGCATGGTCAACCTTCTTTCACAGAAGAAGAATTCGAAGCCATGGCTCCCTGCCGGATTTTATAAGAGAACGAAGGGTGGCAGACTTTGCGCTCTGGAGGTCCGCCGTTCGCTGAAAGGTGTGGACCAAGCCGTCTGGCTGGAAAAACCTAAAGTCCGCGTCAAAATGCAGACCCGTGCTATTTAAGCCGGGTGCGCCTTTGAGCGCGCTTCGGCCGCTAAATTGTGGGCGAACGCGAACACATTCGAGGCTAGACCTTCAAAGGCACCGCCACTAAGCACGGCCAAAAGCTCTACGCACGCGCCGGGGCTGCCTTCGTCGGGCGGGGGGCGCCCCTGCAGCGCGCCTTCTATAATATCCTGAGAGCGCTTCTGTTGCGTAGTCGGCGGTCGAGTTTTGGCCCACTCGTCTGCGTGACGAAAGCCATTCGCGCCAGCTTCGATAATCGCCCCAACGGAATGACCATTGAAGAACGGCCCCACCGTGGTCCACTGATCTTTCCCTTGAATATCGTCCCTAAGGCGAAGAAGCACAGTGCTCAACATCAGCATCAACGAACCGGCATAGATACCCGCGCCGAAGACCGCTGCGGCCTGTCGATCACACACATCGTGCAAGGCGGCGCCAAACGCGCCAGAAAACGGCATCCGATGTCCGCGCATGATTTCGTCATGCACTTTCTCCCCTACGGCGTTTAGGTCGTCGTCCAGTGCAAGGCGCTGGGACAGCATATCGTTTACCGTCGTAAACAAGTAACGAAGGTGCGGCTCGCTGTAGCGCCACATCTGCACGAGCCGAAATAGTCCGCTGTAGGCGATATCCCCGTGTTGAGGTTCACCGTCCTCCGTCGTCACGAGGTCACCAGTACCGTCCAGCGACCAATCACCTATCTCCTTCAGGATCGTTAGGTTGTAGGCATCAACAACATCGTCATAGGAAGTGATGCCCGCTTCACGAGGCTGCTCGGTCGCGACCGTCATTCCAAGGTATCCCTAGGCTTGGCGTCTTGTCCCATGGCTTCCATGTATACCTGAGTCGTGTCTGCGCCAAACACCCTTCATTCAACGGCGCGCGCGTTTCCGATCAAGCCATGCAAAACGGAATCGCAGGGATTCCGAGATGCGCGTTGTATATAATTTAAACGGTGGTAAAGCAGGTTTACACGGTCGCCGGAGCACCGCAGCAAGCACGGCGAGGTACATGTGGGAGGGACCCCTAACTGACACCATCAGCGTTGATAAACCTGAACAATTTGCGCCGGCGACTTCGCTTTTTGTATGAGGGTTTTGTATCGGCCTAAGGGACCATGATGGAATTTGGGGGCGCGGGGATTGTATTCGCCTCAGTGAACCAGGAAAGCTGAACGCCGGGCGTCTTGATGTTTGGGGTAGCTCGATAGGGACCAGAGTTATGCGGTGAGGTGATCAGCAGCAACCATTTGAGGTCCGCGCGCACAAAGCCGTTTAACGTGTCATAGATTTTCGTGGCCGGCACATCACGGAACACCTGACAACGCTCCGCGAGGCCGTTTCCCTCGCCGTAAAAGAAGAACAACGTTCGAGCCCGTGTAAAATAGTAGGCAACGAGGTTGGCACCCATGAAGCCGGGCGAGACTTGAGCCACGGCAAAGCTCGCATTTTCATCGGTCGCCGTGAACGCGATGGAGTCGGAAAGTGCTAAAACGTAATCCGCTGGTTTGCCCTTTGGCCAATCAAACAACATGTCCGAGTAAGCCGAGAAACGAAACCCGTTATCGAAATTGCTTACCACGGTCACGAAGCCGCCCGCGGTTGGGATGGATCGGTCAGCAACAACGTGTCTCATAGTAGAGAACAAGTCGCTCGCGGGCGAATTCGGCATGTCGTCAGCAAAGACAACGGCATTGATTGCACGACCTTGCTCGGTTTTTGGCTTCTGCTTCAGTTCCCACCCCCGAAAACTTTTATAAGCAGATTGATCACCAATCCATTGCGTCTTGGAAAGGCTGCTGACACGCCTCCCGTCCACCACCTTGATGAGCTTCGCGGGATTGGCGAACGCGATAAGGTATTCGTTGCCAGTTTCTTGGCTCGAGTTCTCAAAGAACTTAACAACCTCGGTAAAGCTCGCGCCAGATGGGTATTTTTGCGCAAACGCTCTAAAGGCGCGTCCAGCTGTTATAGGGGAGTTCGAAAAGGCGACGCTCACGTCCCCCGGCAACAAGCATGACTTTATCACGCCGTTCTGAAACGGAAGCGCTTGATCACCGGGACCGGTCAGCAGAGTGTCAGACGCAATAGATACGCGCGGTCCAGCTACTCTACCAACAACAAGTGTCAACTCGCGCTCCCCTTTGGTGGCATAGGCCTATAAGGTACGGCTAACCTTATCCTGCTGGTCTAGTTCGCGAAGATAGCTTTCCAAACTTCGCAACCTGTCCATACTGAGGGTCGTTTCTAAGCCCATGTACACTGCGGGGCGGCCACTACCGGCCGGGCCCCACACAACGGTCGTTTGAAAATCAGCCTCCCGATTTCGCCAAGTGCGCCAAGCGTGTTGAGCCCTACGAAACTGAGTTAGATACGTGGCATCAGATGCGAGACGGCTCTCGATAGCCTGCTCCAACTCTTTGATTGCTCTATTGCTGTTTTGGAGGCGGTTGCTTTGATTAAGGTTACGGTCTCGCGTTGTTTGTGCATTTAGCTCTGGAATGAACTTCGCAAGCGTTGAAAGCACATGCCTCATGTACTCTATTGCACACTGAATAAACAGCGCCAACTCCCGCTTGGAAACCAAAGCTTCGAGCTGATCATCGTAAGCCAAGTGTCGCGGCGAGCCATGGACCAACTCATTTCGTTTCTCGAAGAGCCTGTTTAGCTGCCGCTCAATCGTTCTTCGCGACAGCGCCCCGCTGCGGAACGCATCGCTCATCATGACCGCCCATGATTTTTGGGCACGCGCTAATATCGACGGCTTTGCCTCTTTTGTAAGGTCGTTCAGCGTGCCTTCGATTTCATCGAAAGATGAGAAGTTTCGGCTCATCGCAACGATATCGCCAATCGAGAAATGATTGACGCGCGCCTGAACGATTAGGCTGTAGTTGATCTTAAGGTCTTTCAATAGCTTGGCGTTCGGATTTATTCGGTCTGCGGAGTAGTCAATCAAATGCTTCACCAGCGACCGAGCGAACCACTCCAGGCAAGTCGCAACATTGACCAGTGCAAGCGGCCAAAGCTCCCCCTTGTCGCGGTCTTGTATGATGAGCATCAACTGCCGAAGTCGCATTACACAGATTTGGGGCCCTTCATTCAGGTCACCGTAAGAAGCCTGCAACTCGCCAAATTCTACCTTCGGCACGTCAGGTTTTCCTTTGCCAAGTTCGGCACGAGGCCGCTTGCCGCCTCCACGTCAAAGCCGCTCCAGTACCTCGTTCGAATCGGTCGAGCGCTGGAAACAAATTTGAGCACCTCGACCTTAGGTATGCAAAACAGAATCCCTGCGATTCCCAGATGTATGTGGTGTCCCGAGCAACGCCTCTGTTACAAATTGATCTAACGTTCGTTACATCTATTTGTGTTTTGCGGGGGTAAGCCATGGCTGAAGGCAAATTCGTCTCTTACTTGCGAGTGTCGCGTGACAGGCAAGGCAAAAGCGGGCTTGGCCTTGAGGCCCAGCGTGCGGCCGTCGAGAGCTATCTAAACGGCGGCCGTTGGAAGGTGCTATCCGAGTATGTCGAGGTGGAAAGCGGCAAACGTAACGACCGGCCAAAACTCACGGCCGCCCTTGCCCACGCCAAAGTCGCAGGCGCAAAGCTGGTCTTTGCCAAGCTCGACCGGCTCACCCGCGATGTGGATCTCCTCAGGGCGCTGGCTGCCAGCAGCGTAGACCTTGTGTTCTGCGACCTTCCCAGCGTGCCACCTGGAGCCATGGGGCGTTTCTTGCTGACACAGATGGCCGCTGTGGCAGAGCTGGAAGTCGGGCTTATCGGGGAACGTACCAAGGCTGCACTGGCGGCCGCCAAGGCACGCGGCGTGAAGCTGGGCAATCCCAACGGTGCACGCGCGCTCCGAGGGAAGCAGGTTGGCAACGCAAAGGCGGTAGAGGCACTCAAGCGAGGCGCAGTAGAGAAAGCCGTCGACCTCAAGGGCATCGTGGATGACATACGCGGCTCAGGGATAACCACGGTGCGCGGCATGGCTGAAGAGCTTCACGCGCGGGGCATCAGGGCTCCCCGAGGAGACGTATGGCATCCGACCGCGGTGTCGCGCTTGCTTAGCCGCCTTGCTGCTCAGTAGGAGAGCGACCATGCAACACGTGGCAGACGCAACGGTTCTGACGTTCTTGGCCACAGTGTTCGTGGCGCTTGAGGCGATTTGGCCTGCGGTGGCCGTGGGAGGCCTTGGGGTCCGGCTGCTGCTGCACTGAAGAGAACACGCCGGCCGGCAAAGAATTAGTTCCGCCCAACCTTTGAGGAGCCGAAAGTCTTTGGGTCCCCTTTCCGGTAAGGGATCCTAATCTGGCATCAAGCCCCGCCCCGACTTCAAGCTTCCTTGGCTTGAAGGGCCGCCGCCGCCAAGCTCTCTGCTGCGGTGTGCGGCTCTACACCGTTCTGCTGTGTTGAGCCTCTGCGCTCCTCTCGGTAACGTGGGCTCATTGTGGGCAGGGGACTGTGCGGTGGGAATTGGGATAGCGCTTTTGCTCGGGGCTGGGTGGCTTGCGATGGCGGTGCTAGGCGAGGCGCCGTTAGCGACATTCCAGAACCTCGTTTACTGGGCCTGCTTCCTTCTCATCTGCGCCGTCCATGAGCTTTCGAAGCGGACGGACAAGGCAGCCGTGGAGACGAACGTACTCCGTAGGCAAATCGAGCACGCACAAGAAGAGATTTGCCGCCTTCAGTCCGATCTGCGGGAGCTTCAAGACGCGCAGCGGCCTACCTTACGCCCCGCCATGCCGTCACCCGTGAAGAGCGTCCCTAGGGTCGCGTCCGGTGCTACTGCGCAATCGCCTGCGTCAGCCTCGGGTCCGCATGCTGCTGCGGCCGAAGCTCCCGCTTCCTTCAAGATTTCAGAGGTGGTGTGGGGCCCTACCCTCCTGGCTCTGATTTTTCTGCTGACCAAGCTCTGGCCTGAAATCGGCTCGTGGATTGAAAACGTGCTCCAAAGTCCCGCGCGGTGATGCCTCTTTGGGTCCCCAATGGGTCCCATGTTCAGCCCTGGAATTCCTCGCGGGTCCCATCGACCCTCGATTGCGCATAGCCCCCATTGATTTTGTTGGGCATCTCCAAAGACATCAAGGACTTAGCAAACTATCCAACCACGTTCTGCCCAAAGGCGCAGTCACAGCGAAGGAGCCGTCCCCAGATGGCCGGTGGATGTCCTCAGCGGCGTTTCGTTAGCTGCACACAAAACCCACGCTTTTGGATACCTTTGGCCACGATGCCAAGCACTTAGCGCCCAAGCCCACTGACCTTCACCAGAAAGCGCATCCGCAAGTCCCTTGATGGACACCACAGGCTGCCTCCTCGCTTTCCACTCGCCCCTCATCAACACCGAACCATCGACACCTACACTCACCGGGCCAACAGCGTCGCCCGACTTCAAGAAAGTCCGCTCGTATCTCCGCACCATCCAACACCGAGAGGCCCTTGGCGCTTTCATCAGGGCCGGGTGGACACCTGCTGAACTCGCTGAACTTGCCCGGCGGACCTACCTCGCCCCCAGCAACATCCACCCCACATCAGCCGCCTACAGACACGCCATCGAGAACGGCGCCGATCATCCGTCCGCGGTGGAGACCTTGGCGTCCCTCCTCTATGCGCCGAGAAGCACCGCACCTTCTGCCATCCTATGACCAGACAACTACGAAAGCGGACCTGAGCAAACTGAAGCAGAAGCCCACGGTCCCCCGCAGAAACCGGTGGGACACCCTGCTGCTCTTCAGGAGACACCGCGCTCTCAAGGACACCAATGGCTCTGAGGCTCCCTGCGGGAATCTCTGAAACGCCTTTCGACATGGGCGACAAGACAGAGCACCTGGGCCCGAAATGAATCCTGCGGCTTCCCTGTGGGTTCTAAGAGCAACCTGGCGAGACCTCTCAAGGGAGATAACACCCACCCCCTTCGTAAGAATATCTACGCTCAAAATTGAGCACTATCAGAGCTGCATCTCAGTAGATGCGTACACTCACCGGCACGGACACCTTGTGGCCCTAGTGCCTTCGTTTCCCTTAATGGGGGGCCACCCTCTAAAGTACTATCCTTTAGGGATCTCACCCCCATTTATGCACGGATTTCCCAAACTATGACAGCCTATATCGGCCTGCACGAGCAATACGCTCTCGTGTCGCCGCAGACGTTCGTCGACAGGTTCACCCAACGGTGGACCGAAGAGTTCAACATGCCAGCCAGCGAGCCCCTTAAGAAGCTATGGCGCATTATGGCGAACACCTACCAGCAATCAATTATTGCGACAGCTCAAGATCAGCCAAGTCGCTGGCGTGTTCTTCAACCTCCTACCGGCTCAGGGAAGACCATGGGGGCTGTGGTGTATGCTGCTCTCCAAGCTGAGCATAATGCCGGTGTCACTGATGGTGTTAAACCAGTTGGCGTCATGATTGTAACTCGCCTTAAGGCTCAGGTTGATGAGGTGGTATTGCAAATCAACTCCTACGTAGGTCGCGTGGTTGCCATAGCGGACCATACGGACCACAGGGCCACCCCTGAGCAGCTGGCGAATAGTGCCATCGTAGTCATCACCCACGAAGCCTACACCAGGGCTAAAGAGACCTTGTCCGGTGTCAACGCTGATAGATGGCATCGGTTGACAAACTGGTGTGGTGGACGACGTCTCCTCACCATCGTTGATGAGGCCTTAGCCAACGTAGTGAAGCACAGTCAGGTGAAACTCGATGAGCTAAGCCGGGTAATCGGTCACATAACGCACGAGATGCGGCTCTCCTACCCCAGAGAGGTGAAAGCCCTAGAGACCCTACGCGAGGAGATGTTGTTCCACGCCGGTGTCAATGATGGCTTTCGCATCGGCACTGCATTGGCTTGGGCTGCTGGCGACAGTCCGGCCGTCGTAGACCTCTCCAGCCTCCGCGCCGAGATGCGCAAGCTGCCTTATGATAGGATGATTGGAAAGGACGACGATAAGGAGCGAGACCGATTAGCGAAGCGGTATGACAAGACGCTTGTCGCCGCCGAAGAGTTGCTCGACCAACACGCGTTTATGGCCTTGAAGGGAAGCGAGCACACGCTGAACTCGTCCGCCCTCGCGGTCCCCTTAGAGCTACCTGGGCCGGTGGTGCTCGATGCCACAGCCGGCGTGGATCTGATGTACGACCTGATGGAGGATCGTGCTGACATCATCCCCACGCCTCGGGGCGTTCGGGACTATAGCAACGTGACCCTTCACGTCGCTCGCACCGAGAGGATCGGCAAGACCGCAATGGAGGAGCTGGCCGCAGCCCGGTTTGCGGCTCTGCAAGAAAACCTTGCTCAGCGCCTTTCCCCGGAACAACAAGTCCTCTTCGTTGTGCACAAGCGCGTAGAGCATCTCGTGCCGGCTGCGGATGACCTTGGGGTCAAGGCGGCATCCGCAACGCACTGGGGCGCTGTAGATGGGAGTAATGAGTTCAAAGACTACGACACGGCGGTGATCATAGGCCTCCCTTTCAGAGACCACGTTTGGGGAACCAATGTTTTCTTCGCGTTCCAAGGTGTGCAGGGTGACGAATGGCACGACAACCCTTCATGGAAGGGTCACGTGAACGTCCGTGAGCTTCTCCAGCAGCGTCACCTTGCTGCGTCCATCGTGCAGGCCATCGGACGCGTTCGGCTCCGAAAGGTGATTGACGTGCAAGGGCACTGCGCTCCTACAGACGTATTCATTGTGCTGCCGACTGGCGACCGTGGTTCGGAGATACTGCGCTACATCCGGCAGGAACTGCCCAACGTCTCCGTACAAGACTGGTCATTCGAGCCAGACGGCCCGCAGGTCCGTGTGAGGCGCTCGGGACTACCTCACGAGCGACTGGTGACCTACATGGCGCACCGCAGTCCCGGCCGCACCTACATGAACCTGATCGGCCGCGAGTTTGGGCTGAAGCCGCACCAACGGAAGGACCTACAAAAGACGTTACGCGACGAGAATCATGCCACCTCGCTGGCGCTAAAGGCACTGGGGGTCACGTATGGATCGGAGGGCAAGGGCAAGGGGGCGAAGAGCTTCCTCTTGAAAGCTGTATAGTAAGACAATGGCCGCACCAAGGTTTCCCTTTGGAGCCCTCAGGTGCGGCCCTTTTTGTTTGAGCAGCCCATTTACGACCATGTCCGCTCTCCATCCGAGAGCGGCGCAAATGCTGACGTGCCAATATGCCGTGAGCCCTCAGCCCAAATTTCAAATTGACGCACCACCGCTGATGCCCGAATCATGCGGAAAAACGTCTTTGGCGCGCTACGAACCTTCAGCGGTGTGAGCGTCCAGCCATCCCTTGTTCTTGAAAAGGCTGCGCAGCGATCGGGCGATCTGCCGACGTGCATTTCTCTCAGCCCCGGGCGGCGTCGATCTGGCAAACCGCAGCATCTGGCGTCGTAGCTGTACGAGCTGCCCGTGCGTATAGCGGGTATCGTGGTTTATTTGCTGGCGTTGAAGTTGTTTAAGTGACGACATAGTTCGCCCTCCACTTGGGTTGGACGGGAGCGTGATGCTCTCAGTCACCGATGGATGCCAATGGCCGAACGGCGATTTTATCAGGATGGAACAACGCGGACTTGCGCCGCTGTCTCGTTTTGCTCATTTGTTAAAAATTCAGGGCGGCAGTGACGGGCTCGCCGTAGCCACGTCTCTTTGTCGAGAGGGTTTACCGCCCGCTCTGCCTGTTGGCGGCGCTCATTGTCCTGCTCTGAGATCCCATCGGGATAGTAGGCCGCAGGCTGCTTCAACGTTCACTTCGGAGCTTGCAGGCCGGGCGAGTTTAGCCATTCACTGATATGCGAGCCGGTCTCGGCTTGCCGGGCTTTGCGGATCGCGCGCTCCCGCTCGATACCAGGTGGAAGCGTTTTGGCTTCCTGACGGAGACGCTGGGCTTGTTCGGCAAGGCGCTCTTCAAGGGACGTGGTTTGCTTGAAACGGCGTCGCTGCATGGCGCTGCTCCATTCTAGAGGAGGCGGGAGCGCTAGTAGCGTTCTCATCACCGATGAAAGCCAAGGGCCGTGCGGTGATCATGGAAGTCTGGCATGTCCGGTAACCGACATCTGGTCAATATTGACCACCAACTGGAGTACAAATTCGGGAACCAGGCCCACGGCAGGTCCGGTAAGGGTCAATCGCATCAGTTTGGCATGACACCGAGCGCTTCCGGTCAAGCCTGGTGAACGGACATGGCAGCGTTGTTCAGAGCCTCCAACGGGCCGGATCCGAAATTTTCGTGAGCAAGACTGCTCGTTCTCCTAGGAACGCCTTCGCAACGCTTTCGTTGTGCTGGTCTAAGGTACAGCAAAGGGACGCGATTATGGACCGGGAACATGTGAAGGGCGCTGCCGATAAGGCAAAAGGCGCCATCAAAGAAGGTGCCGGTAAGCTCACTGGCGACAAGGACATGGAAGCCGAAGGCAAGATCGATAAGGCCAAGGGATCTGCCCACAATGCCGCTGGAGATGTGAAGGATGCAGCGCGGGATGCCGCTGACGCCCTCAAAAAATAAGCAGAAGAGAAGCCCACAAACTAGGCGCCTCCGGGCGGTCTTTTCTTTTTTACTGGGCGGTCTGGTGGAGTCTGGGCTCGATCCGCTTCTCGTGCATCAGCCGACAAAGGCAAGATTATTGGAAGACAGACTGGACTGCCGGTCATCGGTTTGCCTTGGTGCCGCGTGTGCGCCTCGCAGGCCCGATGTTCGGACGCGCGTTTGTGCGGTGAAACGCATCCTGAAAATAACGCAAACCTGTGGGGCAGAACCCATCAATCGAGTTTGTATCGGGGAAACTTCTTGAGAGCCTCAGCCATGGCGGCGGGCGTCGGTGCGCCATACTTTCTTCCCTCAGTGGCTTGAGTGTGCCCGGTTATCGCGTCGTTCATCTTCTCCGGCATCCCAATTTCGTCAGCCCGCCTCTTAAAAGTATGGCGCCAAGCATGGTTCGGACTAAGTCCGGGGTCCTTGACGCCTAACCCCCGGACCCATTCTCCGAGGTGCGCCCGGGCAGTATCGGCACGCGACCGCGTCGGCTTCAATGGATCAGCGCTCAAACGCTGCGCTGTCTTGTCGTTGTAGAACAGCGCGCCCTTCCCCACCTGCCTCACCATCTCAATGAAGCCTTCGGCAATGAGGTGCTCGTGGATAGGCACAGTGCGCGGCTTTGCTGTCTTGATCGTGCCCGCGTCCGGCGTGAGCTTCATCACGAACAGCCCCTTGCGATCCTCCACGTCGATGCCCCGCAGCTGCGTGATCTCCCCAGGCCGCGCCCCCGAGTAGGCACATAGCCACGGCACCCAACGGCGCGTCCGCTCAGTAGGCGTGGCGGGCTTCTGAACGGCTAAGCTCGCTTTCAGTATGGTGCTTGCTTCAGCGTCGGTGAAGCTCCGGCCCTCCTCACGCGTCTGCACCCTCCGCGGCACGTCCACCCGCACTTCCTTGAATGGGTTTTGCGCAATGCGCTTGTGCTCGCGAGCCCAGCCGAAGACGCGCCGAGAGGACGATAGCCACACTTCGCGCACAGTTACTGCCTGCCGCTCCTTTGTAATCAGGCCATGCACCCACTTACGCGCGGCGTCCTCCGTGATCCCGTTTGCTCCTACCTCTGCAAACTCCCGCTGCATCTCAAGGAAAACGGCACGCCAACGGGTCACCGTCTTGGATGCAGGCTTCGTTGCAAGAACGAAGGCCTCGAAAAGATCCCAGCAGCTCACACTTGGCGAGCGCGCGGTCCCATCTGTGAACGGCGGAAAGGTGTCGGGGGTATTGTCGCGCGAGTAATCACCTTTCGCCCGTCTCTCAAGCACCGACAAAGCGGGCAACAGGTTGTCGCTAACCGCGTCTACGAACAGCGCGTAGGCGGTAGCGTTCAAGGCCTTACCCTCGCCGGCAAGGAAGGTCGCTGTGCGCGCCAGCTCAGCCACATGCGGTCGCACCGCCTCACGAACCTCGGGCGCCCTCTCCCAATCGGAGTGCGGATCTGAGCTGGGGTCCTCTTCGTAACTGTCAGGGGCCTCATCCCGCAGCACATCCCAAACGAAGTAGTCGGCCGTTTCTCGCCAACGTTTCGCCGGCCCGGGGTCATCCTCATGCTGCTTTACGAACCAGTTGTACCAGCGGCCCGCTAGCGCGATTGCGTTGAGCTTGGTGAGCGGCTGGCCCTCGCCGTTCCTTTGGGCACGCAGGGTGGCGACGCGCGTTTCCACCTCGGCCTCCCACTCTCCGAGGCGGGCCTTGGCTTCGTGCTTAGGTGTACCGGCCGGAAGCTTGAGGTGCGCTTCTCGCTTGTGCCCATAGAGCCGCTGGTAGTTCTCGCGGACGTCCTCGGGGATACCCTTGCGGGCAAACCATCGACCATCCGCGGCTCGATTCAACGCGACCATTCGCAACGCCATTTGTGCAGCCTTTTGTATTCTAGGCGGCGCAAATACTGCTGGTCTATCAGTAAGATGCTGAGAACGCGGTGTTATCCGCAATCTTGGTACAGTTGGGTGGGCTCGAACCACCGACCTCCTGTTCCACAGACACAGCAAGGGCTCCGCCGGCGTTACGCCATTCCCGCCGTTTGTACGAAAATTTCAGTATTTTCAATTACTAAGCCCGCCGCCCGTCGCCTTACCTGCGCTGTAATTCGCGCTATAGTGGTAGCTACATGGTAGCTACAGAGGCGATCGATGGCGGTCTCGAGTATAACGATTCGCGCAGTACAAGCGCTCAAGCCGGGCGAGATTATTTGGGACGCAGAGCACCGCGAAGCGGTGCGTGGCTTTGGCGTTCGGCGTCAACGTGACCAAGCGACCTACGTCCTCAAGTACCGCGTGTTCGGCCGGCAGCGCTTCGTCACCATCGGTCCTCATGGCGCCCCCTGGACACCCGAGCTCGCACGCAGGGAGGCCAAGCGGCTTTTGGGCCTGGTTGCCAACGGCAAAGACCCGGCAGACGAGAAAGCCAAGGCGCGCCTGCAGTCGGCCGACACCCTCCGGGTAATCGCGGATCAGTATCTCCGGAACGCCAAACAAAGGCTGAAGCCCCGGACCTATTCGGAACTTGAACGCTACTTGTTGGTCGGTTGGAAACCCTTGCATCCGGTCTCGGTCTACCAGATCACCCGCCGTCATATCTCGGCTCGTATCGCTGAAATCTCATCAGGTCATGGAAAGGTTTCAGCAGCCCGCGCCCGTACAGCCCTCTCCTCAATGTTCAACTGGGCAATACGGGAAGGCCTCGACATTCCCGCTAACCCGGTTCTCGGCACTCATCGACCCGCCCAGCCGGGAAGTCGTGAACGGGTCCTCACCGAGACGGAGTTATCAGCCATCTGGCGGGCCTGCGGTGATGATGATTACGGACGCATCGTACGTTTGTTGCTGCTCACGGCCCAACGCCGCGATGAAGTCGGCAGCATGCAATGGGCCGAACTTGACACCAGTTCTGGGCTCTGGACCCTGCCGGGCGCCCGGACCAAGAACCGTCGCGAGCACCGGCTGCCATTGGTTCCCGCCGCCTTGACCCTGCTCCCGCACCGCCAAAACGGCCGAGACTTCCTCTTCGGTGATGGTCCCCGACGCAGCGGTGACCCGCATCGTGGATTCTCCGGCTGGTCAAAGTCGAAGGTGGCGCTGGATGCACGCATTGCGGAGGCCCTAGGCGAGCCCCTGCCCCATTGGACGGTTCACGATCTCCGGAGATCGGCGTCTACGGGGATGGCCGACCGGCTCGGCGTGTTGCCGCACGTCGTGGAAGCGATCCTAAACCACGTCAGCGGCCACCGGGCGGGCGTTGCCGGTGTATATAACCGCGCTAAGTACGCAGCCGAGATGCGCGAGGCGCTCGGACGCTGGGCAGAACACGTTTCAGCCTTGCTAGCCCAAAAGCCCGGAAAGGTAGGCATTGAGATAGCCCCCGTGGGTCGGTCAAAATCCCCCGGGTATGGTCACTTGAAACTCCCCCACCTGATGATCGCCGTCAGCGCCGCTGAACAGCAGTAGCCGGTCAGGCAGGACGTTTA
>NZ_JASAUS010000170.1:0-13935 GCF_029953005.1 Bradyrhizobium sp. Mp27
CGCTCCATTGCCTCGATCGCTTGAGGGGGCGGAACGTCATGGTGCTTTAGGTGCATCAGCCAGCTCTCGCAGAGAGCATTCTTCTGAAACCAATCGGCAATGAGGCGGCGTTGCTCGATCTTCATCAAGCCGCCGCCCGGCTTTGCTTGTGGCCATTCGTGCGCGCTTGCCCGTTGAGCTTTTTCGCGTTCGCCTTGATCTTGTGCGCCGCGCGACCGCGTGGGTTCTTCGGACGGGGCTCGACTGCGTTCGCCTTGGCCTGTCCCTGGCGGACCGAGACTTTGCCCAGCCGCTCCAGATAGTACAGGTTCAGCCTGATCTGCTGCGGTGACAGCCCGGTGTCGCGCGCGAGCGCCGAGATCGAGATCCACGCTCACATCGACTGGCTGCCCCTTGCGCTGCTCAGTCGGCTCGGCGTGCCCTTCGTAACCACCATGCATGGCCGGCTCGACCTGCCGGGCCTTTCCGAGGTGCTGCGGCAGTTTCCCGGCGGGGGCTTCGTGTCGATATCGGACCATCAGCGTCTGCCGTTGCCTGAGGCGAATTGGATCGCCACGATCCAGCACGGACTGCCATCGAACAACTTTCGCCCGTCTTTCGATCAAGGATCCTATTTGGCGTTCCTCGGCCGCCTGACCGCGGAAAAGGGCCCCTTGCTCAGGACTTGGACGGTGCGCCGGTCGTCGCAGCCGGTGGTGGCGGCAGGTTCTGGGGGCGAGCTTCGCGGCCATCACTTCTAGAACCGCGATCGTGTCCCGCTCGGTCGTACCGTCGCTTCGCCACAGGCCTTGTCCAGGTGCGCGGACGAAACTCGTCGCCCCGCCGAACCTGTCGGTGAGCTCCTGCAGGAAGTTGTCGAACCATTCCGTGGAAACCGGCTCGCCCTTGCCGGTCTGCGTCGGAACGAGGATCTGCACGACATAGGAATGATTCATAAGAGGGGCCTGGCCCGGCCGTTGGCCGGCCAACTGGCGAGAAGCGTTTCGGTCGTGACGCATTCCACCTGCTGGCCGAACCGGTTTATGTAGATGTTCATCATGGAATCATGCGTTTCGTCTGCCGAGCTGCAGAGCGCATCGGCGATGAGGATCGCGCGGAAGCCCCAGTCGACCGCGCCCAATACGGTCGCGAGCACGCAGACGTCGGTTTCGCCGCCTGTGATGACGACCGTTTCGACGTCGGCTTCGCGAAGCTGCGCGTGAAGCGCGCTCCCGGTCCAAGGCGAATAAACATGCTTGTCGAAGGTGCGCGCGGGCGGCACGAAGCGGGCGAGTTCCGGTACCAGGTCCACCATTTCTGGCCCGAGCTTATCGATGGTCATCGAACTCCAGCGTTCGTAGTAGCGCCGCCACATGCCGGCGCCCTGGCCTGGGCTTTGCGCCGGAATGAACCGCGTGAAGATTGTCCGCTCGGGATGGGCGGAGGTGATTGCGACGACGTTCGGCAGGACGAGCGGCAACCACGGCATCGTCCAATCCGTGCCTCCCGCGAACATCCGCTGCATGTCGACGCAAAGATGAACCGCATTCCGGGGAGCGCCGTAGCGGAGGTCGTCACCTTTCGTCATGGCCCTTTCCTCAAAAGTCAGCTCCAACGGAGGTGTAGAGGCTTTGGTTCCTCCGGGCCTGCCAACGGGCTACAGCGAAGGAAGACGCTTCTGACATCCGTCGGGCAGGATGGCGCGCGCAAGATCGCCGGCTGCCACCTGTCCGCCAGCTCGCACCACGCCCAAGACGCCGCATCTGAATGCAGGGTCCGTTTTTGCCGACGACACGACCTGCCTTTTTAGGCCGGTCCTGAAGCGGTCGATGAGCACGCAGGGCGTCCGCAGGCCGGTCAGCTCGACGACCGCCGTAGGCCCGAGTTCGATGCGCGTGCCGAGCGGCATCTTTTCAAGGTCGAGGCCGGTGATGTTCTCGCCGAGTTGTCCGGGCCCTATGTCGTAGCCCGCCTCACGGACAGTCGCGAAGAGCTCGCTTGGCATGAGGTGGACTTGACGTAGGTTGGGCAGACGAGGGTGTCGCCGAGCAGCGTACCTGTGCCGCACATATTCGCCGGCGTGGGCGTCGCCGTCGACGCCGTGCCCTTTCACCAGCGTAATGCCGTCCTGCACCGGCTTGCTGCGGCATACTCAGAAGCTGTTCCGGCTCCTTGTCCAGGGCGTCACCGACTACGCGATCTATCTGCTGGATACCCAAGGCAACATCGTCAGTTGGAACGCCGGCGCGGAGCGCATCAAGGGGTATCAGGCTCACGAGATTGTCGGTCAGCATTTCTCCCGTTTCTACGCGCAAGAGGACGCCGCCGCAGGTGCGCCCATGGAGGCGCTCGCCACCGCGTTGCGCGAAGGCAAATTCGAGCGCGAGGGGTCGCGCCGGCGCAAGGACGGGTCGTCGTTCTGGGCCCACGTCGTGATCGACCCGGTATACGACGCTGATGCAGGAGGCTTGCCATTCCGCGCACCGTCTCGACGACATCGACCGCTACGATCTCGAGATCCTGCTTGCGGGCGAAGGCCAGCAGGCGCTGCGCGTCGGGGCCCTCGCGGATCCGAATACGCAAGACTTGTCGGCCGGCGACTATGTCCGGATTTTCGTGGCCGACACCAGTAGTGGCATGGACAGCAAGACCCTCGCCCGGGCCGTCGAGCCGTTCTACACCACCTAGGGGGGCGGACGCGGAACGGGCCTGGACTGCCGATGGTGCATAGCGTCGCGGCGCAGTCCGGCGGCCGCCTTACCTTGAAGAGCGTCAAGGGCAAGGGTACGACCGCCGAAATCTGGCTACCTCGCGACACCAGTGGACAGGTATCGCGACCTCATGGGGGAATGGATCGGCAAGCCGAGGTCAGCCCGACGGCGAAAGCGTTGATCGTGCTTGTCGTAGATGACGACCCGCTGGTTCTGCATAACACGACGGTGGCTTTGGAAGACGCTGGTCACGAACCGGATCGAATCCTCGTCAGGCCAGGCCGCGCTCGATATGCTCGAGGCCAGGCCCGCGGTGGACATCGTGGTTACCGACTACCTCATGCCCGGCATGAACGGCCTGCAGTTTGCGGAGAGAGTGCGCGCAGCGGCCGGACCTGCCCGATCCTGATCGCCTCGGCCTACGGGGACCTGAGTTCCTCGGACCTGAAATTGCCGAAACTGCAGAAGCCGTTCACGCAGCACGAACTGCTTCAGGTGATCTCCGCGACCCTGAATGATGCGGACAGGGACGGCTCGAACGTGCACGTGTTGCGACGTCGGCCTTAAGCGCACAGATCCCGTATCTTGCAGCCCAGGACTATGCCGGAGAGCGTCGCGCCGACCACGTTGGCCAGCACGATGACCCAATCTTCCCGGATCAGGCCGTATACGGTCCAGAGGCCGAGCCCGAGCGTCAGCGCCGTCAGCATGCCGAGCGAAAGATCGTCCGTGGAATTGCGCGGCCAGGCTTTCCGGAGCTGCGGAATGTAGGAGAGCGAGGCAAGGAAAGCGGCAATGCTGCCGACGTAGGTGGAGAGAGATCCGGACATGGTCCGTCAACGAGGGGCGAGTAGCGGCCGTTCCTCGGCGCGAACGCTTGGCACCTGGAGAACTGCCGCGCGTTATAGGATTCCCTATTGAACATCAGAGGATCGATGTCCCTTCTCACCGTGAAACCGACCAAGTTCGACGAGAGGATCGCGCGGACGGTGGCGCGCAAGACTAACCGTCGTGCGGAGACGGTCGCCCGCGGGTTGACCTGGGGCGCCGACGAGAAAATCCTTCTGGTCTTGGCGGCAGCGGGTTGGGTCCTGTCCCGAACGCAAGGAGAGCCGCTGCGCCGCGCCGGCAATCATGCCCTGCTTGTGGCCGCCACGGCCTCCGTGTTTCCGCACTTGTTGAAGACGGTCTTCGACCAGACGCGTCCGGACCGGAAGACGGTGTTGGGGCATGTTCACGGGATCTCCTTCTCCGGCAAGCGCGAAGACGCCTTTCCGTCGGGACACGCCCTGCACATGGGAGCGCTGGCATCGGCCGCGGGGCCGCTGCCGGCGGGGCCCCGCTGGGCGATACGCGCGCTGGCGGTGGGCCTTTGTCTGACGCGCATCGTCGTATTGGCGCACTGGGCGAGCGACGTCGTCGCCGGCTTCGCCCTTGGTGCGGCGCTCGAACGAATGCTTCGCCTCTGGACCGGCTATCCCATCGAGGAGACAGATGATGCCGCTACTTGAGCACTTGAAGGAATACGCCGAACGCGCCACCGGTCTTCGTCGTCCGGGCAAGCGTTGGGCTTCAGAACTGCCTCGTCCGCGGAAGCCACACGTGGTCCGCTTTAGGGATGACGGCCTTGTGCCCAACCACCCGCGCTGGTCCCTGATGTTCTACCGAAGCGCCGTCAGCCTCGACGAGCAGCACGATCCTGCGGCGGTGCTCGAAGATCTGTTCGAAGCCAACGGATGGGGGGATAGCTGGCGCGACGGCATCTACGACTATGTTCACTACCATTCGAGGATCCACGAGGTCCTCGGGATCGCGCGCGGCAAGGGGCGCGTCCGCTTAGGCGGCAACAAGGGACGGATCTTCACGTTAAAGGCCGGTGACATCCTAGTCCTGCCCGCCGGGACCGGCCATCAATGCCTATGGGCGGACAAGGACTTCCTGGTCGTCGGCGCCTATCCCTCGACAGGCACCTACGACGAGTGCACGACCGTCGAGGACCGTCCTCGCGCGCTGAAGACCATTCCGAAGGTACCGCTCCCGCGCAAGGATCCAGCCTACGGCGCCGCAGGGCCGCTCAAGAGGCTTTGGAAGAAGCCGAAATGAGCGAGTACGTCATCCGTTTCCTGGTCGGCGGTGCCGTCGTGTCGGCGTTCTCGATGCTGGGCGACGTGCTGAAGCCGAAGAGCTTCGCCGGCCTCTTCGGGGCGGCGCCTTCGGTCGCGCTCGCGACGCTGGGCATCGCGATCCATCAACACGGCGCCGTCTACGCCGGGGCCCAAAGCCATTCCATGATGGTCGGCGCGATCGCGCTGGTGGTCTACAGCATCCTGGTCTGCCAGCTCCTCATGCGCGCCGGGATGCGGGCGTTGCCGGCTACGATCGTCTCGATCGTCGTCTGGTTGGGCGCAGCCTTCGGCCTATGGGCGATCGCGGGAGGGCAGGCGTGAGGCTCCCGATCAAGGTCTCGCTCTCGTCGCTGCAGGAAGGGCGGTGGTACGAATACTTGGTACGTTTCGGCCTCGGCGGCGCCGCCACCGTGTTCACGGGATTGATCAGTAGTCGTTACGGAGCCTCGATCGGAGGTCTCTTTCTCGCGCTCCCGGCTATCTTCTGCGCCAGCGCGACCTTGATAGAGAAGCACGAACTCCGTCGCAAACGGAAGGCTGGTCTCGAGGGGAGGCGGCGAGGGCGGGAGGCTGCCGCGCTCGATGCCGCCGGTGCCGTGCTGGGCGCTCTCGGTATGCTCGCCTTCGCCGCTGTGTTCTGGCTCCTCGTCGAGCGGAGCGTTGCAGGCGCGTTCATCGGCGCTTCGCTGGCTTGGCTGACTGTGGCCATGGCCGCTTGGTTCGTGCGCCGGCAGGTCCGCCTTACCCGATTGGCTCAACGAGACAGCGGCCCCGCGATGTCGCGGAGCCGCTGAAACCGCCTTGAAACTCGATCAGGCCGCGCTCGAAGCCTTGGCGTTGACGCCCTTGCGCAGCGCCACCGTGTTGAGCTTGGTATTGGCCGCCTTCTCTTCGTTCAGATTGGTAGTGAGGAAGCGCACGATATCATCGTGGCCAAGCTCCTCGGCCCAGGCGATCAGCGTCCCGTAGCGGCACATTTCGTAGTGCTCGACGGCCTGCGCGTTCGCGACGATAGCGGCGTCTAGCACGGCCTTGTCCTCGATCTCGCCGGCGGTCTCGTCGGCCTCCTTGATGATGCCGTCGATGGCGGGGCACTTGGTTCCGCTCGGCTCTTTGCTGAGCTTCGCGAACGCCTTCTCGAGCCGCTCGACCTGCCTGTTGGTCTCTTCCAGATGGTTCTTCAGGCCGGTGACGAGATCGCGATTGGTGGCCTTGTCGATCATTTTCGGCAGCGCTTTAAGGATCTGCTGCTCGGCGTAGTAGATGTCCTGCAGACCGTGAATCAGCAGGTCTTCCATGGTTTTGATGTCCTTGGTGAAGATACCCATAATTCGATCTCTCCTCTCGCATGATGGCAATGGAACGCTCCTCGGTCCTTGGCGGTTCCTTTGTGAAATGGGAGAAACCGATGTCGATAAGTCCGAGACCTTCGCCGCGCTGCTCGGGTGGGCGGCCCTAGACGTGTGGGGCGACATACCGCGCGACATCCAGGAAGCACTGTTCGAGACGGCGTTGAAGGGCCGGGAGGACGACCGCCAAGAGCTTGCCCGTCTCCTGCACGACCGCCATCCGCGCACGCTACACCCGGTCAAGCCGAGCTAGGAACTGCCCACCGCAACCGGTGTGGACGGCGCTGCGGTTGCGTTTTTGAGGGGCGTCATGGCTGAAGATGCTCAAGGACCTAATCGCGAAAGCCGAGAACGAAGGTTTCAAGCTCGCGCCGTTCGTCGGCGCGCTTGGCCAAAATGCCTTCGAGGCCCTTGCGCTCCGCCTCGGCGAAGAATTTCTTTCCGCTGCCTTTGCGATGCTTGCTGAATGCGATCAACTTGTAACGCGACAGGACGGCCTTGAGCCGCTTCTTGCGTTCAAGTAGCGGCAGCTTCCGTAGTCCTCGGCGTCCGCGAACATCAGGTCGAACGCGCGGTAAAGGAGCGTGGCCCCGTCACGCAGCGCGTTCTGTAGCAACTCGAAATGCGAGACGCCGTCCTTGCCGATTTTGCCGAAGCGCCGATTGCTAACGAGCAGCTCTTTTGTACGGGTCGTCCCGACGCTGCGCCGTCTCTGTGCTTCGGTCGAGCTGCACACGCTCGCTGCGGCGCAACCTTCCGGCCTTCATGACGCCATAGAGAATTGTGCCACCCAGGATGAAGGCGCCGATAAACATCATCCAGGAGCCGTCACCGAGGTATCGCCGAGTAGCATTCCGACGCCACTGTTTCCCATTTTCGCTCTCGCTGTTTGTCTCGAGAGCCAAGCCCGGAGCGGAGCGGTGTTCCCAGAGTTCCGCACAGCAAGCCTTCCTCTCGAAATCCTACCTCCTCTTGGAGCGTGGGTAGGAACGAATTAATCAGAGGCTGCGGTCGTTGGGAATCGCGCGATGAGTATCTTTCGTGCTCTTGCTCTGGCCATTCTTTTTCCCGGCCGCTTTCGCGGAGGATCTGCTGGCGGAGCAAGCGAATCCGGCCGGGGCAACGCCCGGTGTGACTTCAAGATCCGGCGCGGCGGGCTGCGTACGCGTGCCTAGGAACAGAACCGATGCGTCAGAGTTCGACTGTTGAATCCTTATCATGGAGCTGCAAGATGACCCGCGGAATGCCGTCCATGACTGCGCTTTTGGGACTGCTCGCCATTGCCGGATATCAGAATAGAGACAAGCTGGCGGAGTTGCTAAAGGGCCCGGGAGCGGGGTCGCTAGAACCCCCTAGTTCTCAACAGCCGCTTGGCGGGCTGCTCAGCAATCTTACGGGCATGCTCAGCGGGGCCGGCGTCGGCGGATTGCTTCAAGGAGGGATCAGCGAGCTGCTGGAGAAATTCAATCAAAATGGTCGCGGTGATGTAGCTCAGTCCTGGATCGGCACAGGGCCCAATAAGGACATTTCGCCTCCGCAACTGAGGGAAGCAATCGGCCCAGACGTGTTGGAAAAGCTTGAACTGGAGACCGGACTTTCTCAAGAGGAGATTCTCGCAAGGTTATCTCGTGAGCTCCCCTCAGCAGTCGACAAGTATACGCCGGAGGGACGCTTGCCCAGCCCATAGTCTTGAACTGCCGCCGCGTCGCTTCGATCGTCTTCGGAATCGTTGGTGCCTTCGTTGCGACTTACCTTGGAGCAGCCCTCGGCTGGTATTGTCCTGGCGAAGGCGCAGGGTTGATCAGAGCCGTGGTCGGCGCGGTCATCCTGCTGTTTGTCTATGGCTTCGTGGTCGGCAGACAACGGCGCGCAATCTGAGCTAAGGCGCAGATGCCCATCCAAACGGGCTCCGCGTGTGGCCGCTGCTGATCTACGTGATCCGCGCCGCCGCTCCGTTAGCCCGATTGGGGAGACCTCACTTTGGCGGTGGCTGCCTCGGCGGCATTAATGCCGGCCTGCCTCACCTTATCCAAGGCTTCGGCACCTTTGTCGCCGGCTTCTGCGATCACTGCATCTGAGGCTTCGCGCCAGGCCAGCGATACCGCGCCGGCGCGACGATTAACGTCGGCCTTCACGTCGTCGGCAACTTTGCCGATATATTCGTTCTCGATTTCGGCAAGCAGGTGCCGATGAAGCGAGCTGGACAGCCGGCGGAGTTGGCGACCGCCTACGTCATGCTCGCTGACCCGCTATCGAGCTACACTTCCGGCACGACGGTCGCGGTGACCGGAGGAAAACCCTTCATCCGAATGGCAGGCCTCAAGCATCCCGTGACCCCGGACGGTCGCTACTTCGTGGTGCGCGGAAAGCTCTGGCGGATGAGCAACCCTTGTCTTGCTGCGGACGAGAAATCCCGGTTGGTGAAGCAACTGATGAATGCGCGCCGCGCGGTGAAGGCGGCCAAGGCGGCTGGAAGCCTGGAAGCCGAGACTGCGGCGCATCGCCTTGTGGACGAAGCGAAGCGCAGGCTGGGAGAGCCCAGCGGCGCGCGAAGCCAACGGCGTTAGTCGACGGCGCCTGGCCAAATGGCCAGCGACGCAAGCTGGTATTTCGGATGAGGAAGCGCCCTTGTATGCCGAGGGCATCAGGCGGGGCGGTACGCTGGTTTCGGCGCGCGTACCTGACGCGGATCGAGCGCGCCTGGAAGCGATCCTAAATCAGTCCGCCATCAACCTGCGCGACCGCAGTGCGGCTTGGCAGAAGGCAGGATGGAAGAGCTTCCATCCGCCCAATGGCCCGGATTAGGTGCGCAGAGAGCGGCAGCTCTACCAAACTCAAACGCGCTGACTTGTGGCGGCCCGCCTCGGCGGGCCTTCCCGCCTTTCGAAACGCATTTCGGTTATGCCGCGCTCGCGTGAAGTTTGTCTTGCTCATCGATCGCTCTCAGTACTCGAAACATACGATTGGGGACTTCGAGGCGAATCGTGCACGCTAGATCCTCGCCGAGAAGCGGGTGAAAGGCTGTCAGCGTCTGCAGCCGCGGCTCGAAGTCACGCAGGTAGATCTCCGCTTTAAGGAACGCGATCTCGTCGTTGAGGGCGGCCTCGTGGACGTCGATGCACCAGGACCGGGGCAGGCCGTCGCTTCCATCGGACCAGCGGTAGCCGCGCCGTTTCAGGGAATCCTTGAGTTCGAACGGCGACTGCTCCGCCCAGACCCGCCAGGTCTTCTTGCGGGCTGTCTTGAGGAGGAGCGCGAGCGCTGGCGAGCCGGTCGTCGGCAAATCGAGCACGAGGACTTCGAGCAGGGCGTGGCAATCGTCGACCGCTCGGTGCGCCTGGTGGAAGAAGCCCGCTCCGTTCAACAGGTAGCCGAGTTGCGCATCCGGCTGCTCGTCAAATACCTAGCCGTCCGCCAACGAGGCTCCGCATCGATGCCGCTGCGCCGCTGTACTTGGAACCCGGGTGACTGGCGCTGGTTGAACCGCATGACTGCAAAAGTTCTCTACGAAAGCCCCAACGGCGACATCTGGCGGCTGGTGCGCGATCCGCAATCCGGAGGCGCGCTGGTGGAGCACCAGCCGAACGCCAGCTCCGGCGGGCGGACGTCACGAACCGACATAGGACAATTCCTGCGAGCAGGCGGCCGCGGCCCTGAACACCAGGCTCTGCTCGCGTTGATCGGTACGCTGGTCGACGACTGACGCCCTCCCGGAGCCGGCACCATGGTCTTTTTCTTTTCCAACCGCCTGGGCTGTCTCGGCTCGCTGCTGATCTCCGCTCTTGTCACAGTGGCGTTACTCTTCTTGTTCGGAATGCTCCGATTCTGAACCGACAGCTTCAATCGCGATCGGAACGCGGATGTGCCGGACGAATTGGTCCAGCGTGCCGCGCGAAATGCCAGCCTGCGCGGCCTCGCCTCCAAGCCCCTTAGTACCCAAAGAAGGGGCCGCGCTCAGGATTTGGCGGGGGACAGGAATTCATGGGACGGCTGTGGCGGATCCTGACGACGGCAGTCTCGGGTTTCTTGGCCAACGATGCCTTGAGCCGCGGGGCGGCCATCGCTTTCTACGCCGCAACCTCGCTGGCGCCGGTGCTGCTGATTGTGGTTGCGATCGCGGGTCTTGTCTTCGGGCAGGACGCCGCCCGCGGAGCCATCAGCGAGGAGCTCGGCCAGCTCCTAGGTCCGACCGGCGGCGACTTCATCAAGTCCATCCTGGAACGATCCAGCGATCCGGCCTCCGGAACCATCGCGACGATTCTTGGCGTCGTCACCGTTCTGATCACCGCCTCCGGCGTGTTCGGCGAGATGCATACGGCGTTGAATGCGACCTTCAAAGCCAAGCCGCTCGATGAGCCGATCTCGGCCTTGCTCCGGACCCGCGCGGCCAGTCTGGGCCTGGTCGCGCGCTCGGCTTCATGATGGTGGTGTCGCTGGCCGCCAGCACCGCGTTGTCAGCGCTCGGTAGCGTCTTCGAGGGACTGTTCGCCGGCAAGATCCTGTTGGCGGTCCTCAACGCCGTCGTGTCGCTGGCCATCTTCACGCTTCTGTTCACCGCGATCTACAAGGTGCTGCCCGACACGGCGATACCCTAGCGCGAGCTGGTGCTGGGCGCGTTCGTCACGGCCGTGCTGTTCGCTGTCGGAAAATCGCTGATCGGAATCTATCTCGGCCGCGCGGCGCCCAGTTCGCCCTATGGCGCGGCCGGCGCGCTGATCGTCCTCATGTTCTGGACGTACTATTCGGCTCAGATATTCCTCTTCGGGGCCGAGCTTACCAAGGCCATCGCCGACGAGCGCGCGCCCGCCGAATCGCCGGGCTCGAAACGAACCTGACAGAGCATGAGCGCATCTGAAGGTCTGACGTGTTGGAGCCCTTCAAATTGTCGCTTCTGTAACAATCCCGCTCGCCACGCATTGGTCTGCGAGACAGAGCATCGAACCAGATGACGACATGCCGAGAAGCAAGGAGTTCCTGCTCGAGCAGATAGCCCGTGCGAAGCGCTTCGCGGGGCCATGAACACCGACGCCGACCGGGAGCGCTTCGAGAAGATGGCGGCGAACTATCGACGCGAACTGGACGCCGCCGAAGCCGAGGGCCGATCGTCAGCGTCCCCGACCGCATCCGGAGACGCGGTTCCGACTAACGATGCCGTTGCGGCCCAGCCCGGCGGCTCTGATGCGGCTGCGCCGGCGTCCGGTTCGACGGACGACGGTTTTGGATGTGTTCCGATCGAGGATTTCGGCCTGTTGAATGATTTCGGGCGGTACCAGCGGATATTCGCCTCATGATCCTCTTGATGAATTTCTTCGTGACCAGATGGTCGATCACGCGCCGCGGTATTCCATCGCGGGACGTGTTGTAGCTCGGTTCATGACCCCAGAGCTGCCATTCCGGGTGTGCAGACGCATAGAAGCCAGCATCAGTCTGCCTGCAAACCAGCAGCCTTGATGGGACCTTCCCAGCGCGCGATCTCCCGTCAGTCAGGCGCTCAAGCTCGTGTGGCACTCCTTCGAAAGAAGGCGCTGGCGACCGGCAACCATGGCAAGCTCCGATCCACGCCGCGGTTGGTGGAACGCAATTTCTCCCGTCTCGGGGCCGGTGACTAGCACGCCGTCCGCCATGGACGCCGAACATGGTTTTGGTGACAATGTTGTTCAACTCATAGAACTTGGATTTTTGGTCGATCAGCTCGGCGTCATTACTGTGGTGCCTCAAACGATGATCGAAGCTGCAGCGCTTGTCGGCCTCAACAAAGCTGATATCGTCGCGGCATGGAATGCTCCATGAAATGTATCGCCGGATCGTCTTGGGCGCTGGATCTTGTAAACCATTATAGGCGCTTCGCCGGGAAGCAGCCGGTCCATCCCTTAGCGCATATCAAACTCGGCATGAACACTTAAGTAGGGCTAGCAGCGGTCAGTCAGTGCGCTAAGTCGACTGCCAGCAAGCCCCCGGATTCGCCAATCATTCAACCGCTAGTTCCCAAGGACTCGGCAAGATAATCAGCAAAGGCTGTCGCCTTTCTTGCGCGTTGGCGCCCGTTGGAAATACGGCGTATGCTTCAATTGGATCGAACAGATAATCCGTGAGTAGCCGAACCGACTGGGCGAATTGGCCGCATGGCGTTGGCATTGACGACGCCTATGTCACACACGGTCCCGTGCTCAATCGTGCGAGCATGGTTATCTATGCCGCGATCAACAGGCAGGGTATCGCTCTCGGTCGCACGACACTGGCGGCTTGGGATCTGATCAACGGTCGGCTGGTGTTGCCTTTCCCGGAGTCGTTGCCGCTGTCCAAAGGCTATTGGATAGTCTGCCCTAAAGCGTCCGCGTCGCTGCCAAAGATCGACACCTTTCGCGACCGGCTGCTCGCGGAGGCGTCGATCGACCTACGCCAGCTCAAATCGCTCGGGACCTCGAAGCCGAAGGGGCGGTAAAGCCGTCGTATCGCTTCTGCGCGATGACGCTCGGTACGATCTTGAGCAGGGGAACTCAGTCCCTCATTTGGCGCACACCGTCAGGAACAGAAGGCCCCATACTTTTGTTCTATCGTTCAGATTCAACGATGGAGAGGGCTATGACTACTACCAGGCTTATGATCTTGGGCGCGGTGCTCGTCTTCAGTACCAGCTCCGTGCTTGCTGGTCCCTGCAACACGGCGAGCCGCGATGCAGGATCAGGGAATGTCCCGGGCTATACCGGACAAACCACCGGATCCACGGCAACTGATTCCAAGGAGCATCCGCCGACATCTTCGATGAGCAAAGTCACAGAGCATACCGCAACGTCGTCGGAAGACGCGCAGCGCCAGATGCAGAGCCAGCCTACGGCTGCCGAGCAATCAACTGCGACCCAACCCGCACCCTGCGCGCAGGCACCGGATAGGACAGCAGGCACGATCGAGCAGACCCGCCCCGCACCCACTGAACAATCAAAGAAGGCGACGGCTGGCGCGGCCGAGCCGGCACCGTCCCAGAAAAAGGCGACGGACTGCTAGAAGCTCGGGAATAATACTTGAACGGCGAGCGTACCGAGGGCTGGCCGAACGCTTAGCCCTCGACTAGCCCAGTCCCAATTCGAGCATGAACAATTCGACAAAGTTCATGTACTCGAGACAGGTCATCTGGAACTACCGGTATTTGGGATCGGGTTCTTTGGCTCGGAGCTGGCAGCGGTCTCTCGAAGTATTGCGCTGGCAGCCTGCAGATCCGGTGTCGCAAAGCCCTCGGTAAACTGACTATACAGCGGGGCGAGCAGGTCGTGAGCCTCGCCGCGCCGACCCTGCCCTCTCCAAACTCGTGCAAGATGTGTCGCTGCGCGCAATTCCCACAGCTTGGCGCCTTGCTGGCGCGCCGTTGCAGCGGCATGCCTGAACTGTGCTTCCGCGGCGATTGGGTCGGGCTTAGGCAACTGCAACATCAGCTCGCCCATGATCCGATGGAGTTCGGCCTCGAACCATCCCTCGCCGGTTTCTTCCACGCGGTCCAGCGCGTTTGCAACTATCTCCAAACCTTGCTCCACTGCGCCCAAACAGGCGTTCGCCTCAGCCTGCAGGCCGAGGAAATACGGTTCATAGAGACCAGCCCCGGTGGCGCGCCATCCCGGAAGGCCCTGCCGAAGCTGCGTGAGCCCTGTCTCCGCTTCCCCCGACTGAGTCAGATGGGGTATTCGGCCTGTTGCTGAGCCCCGCGTTAGCAGGGTGCTGCGCTTCAGGTTGATGATAAACGTGGTCTGTTTTCGAACAGCCACAAGCATCAGACGGAGA
>NZ_JASAUS010000171.1:0-13924 GCF_029953005.1 Bradyrhizobium sp. Mp27
GCACGCCTCAAGCACCTTGCGATCTTTCCTCGAAAGGTGGACTTCTCTTGCTTCGGGTATCATCCCGACCTTGAATCACGACTCACGTTCCAAGAAAAGTGGGTACTAGTGCCCGAATGCTAAACCATGGCCGATGCGAGTAGGATCGACGAGCAAGAGCAAACCCTGCGCCGGATTACTTCCATACTTGCCGAACGGCCGGAGAAGACCCTCGACCCAAAAGCGCCTAATGGGATCCTCCAACAGACTTAAGTCATAGCAGTTCATACAAACGTACCGATCCCGCCCCCGCCGGGTTCTGTCAGGCGCGCGTTCATTGGACCCGCCGCACAACGGTCAAGGCTTCCGCATCGGTTGGTTTGCCGCCGACATCTGAGTATCCCCACCGGGTGAGCATAGGCTCCCCTCAGGCCGCAGCTCAGGCGCGTGGCGCATGTTTCCCCAACCGGGGGCTAAGGCCGGAAACCTCCGAAGTCGCCGCGAGGAACTACCTTCAACCACTCCGATTAACTTTCGCGGAGAGGCTCATGAAACATGTTGTCGATGGCACGCCCCGCGGTCGCGGTGACCATAGTGGTTGGAGTATCGCCGCGGCGCTCGGCTTGTTGGCCGCGGCATTCCTGGTCGAGCGCTTTGCCCCTTTAGAGGACGAAATCCATCCGCCGCAGGCGGAGGCGAAGCGGGACACCTCCGCTGCCGGCCTGGCGGCAGAAGGCGACGGTCGCGGCCGGAGCGCGACTTCTCCGTCGGAGATCCCGGCGAAAGGGTGGAAAGACATTCTTTGGCGTGTATACGGCAACATCGGCGAACATCGCATTCTCGCGCTGGCCGCCGGTATGACCTACTACAGCATACTCGCGATCTTTCCGGCGATGGCCGCTCTCGTCGCCATCTACGGGTTGTTTTCGGATCCAGGCAGCATCGCCAAGCACCTCGACGACGTGTCCGGCTTCATCCCGGGCGGTGCCGTCGACGTGGCGCGCGAACAACTCACGCGCGTTGCCACCAAGGGAGATCGGACCCTGGGCTTCACATTCGCGATCGGGCTGGGGATCTCGCTGTGGAGCGCGAACGCCGCTATGAAGTCGCTGTTTGACACCTTAAACATAGTCTACGGCGAACAGGAGAAGCGCGGCTTTCTAAAATTGAATGCGATGTCCCTAGGCTTCACCGCCGCCGGGATCGCGTTTGTTATAGCGGCGCTGGGTGCGGTCGTCGTCGTTCCCGTGGTACTGCAGTACATTGGCCTGTCGAACGCAGCCAACCTCCTGGTCCGGATTGGGCGCTGGCCGGCGCTCTTTGTCGTCCTCGCGCTCTCTCTCGCCTGTATCTACCGCTTCGGGCCAAGCCGCCAAGCGCCACGCTGGACGTGGATCACCTGGGGCAGCGCGGCCGCGACCATCCTTTGGCTTGGGGCCTCCGCACTATTCTCCTTCTACGCCGCGAACTTCGGCACCTTCAACCAGACCTACGGCTCTCTAGGGGCGGTCGTCGGTTTCATGACCTGGCTCTGGATTTCGGCAATAGTCATCCTGCTGGGGGCCGAGCTCAACGCCGAGATTGAGCATCAGACCGCGCGTGACACCACGACGGGAGCTCCTAAGCCCCTCGGCGTTCGGGGTGCGCGGATGGCGGACACGGTAGGTGCGGCCGAGGACGCATGAACATGACGAACTTGCTCAAGCTTCGCACCTGGGCTGACAACGAGCACATTCATGCCGTTGTTGAAACGCCGCGTCAAACCACTAAAGGCAAGACAGCGAGCGGTTCATCGTTTGATCGGAATCCACTAACCGCGGCGCACCGCCGTCTGCCGTTTGGCACGAGAGTCCGCGTCATTGATCTTGAAACGAATAAGTCAGTGGTGGTTCGTATCACCGACCGCGGACCATGGGTCCGTGGCCGCGTCCTCGATCTCTCGCTCGCCGCCGCGCGCAGCTTGGGGATTACGAACCGCGGCGTGGCTCAGGTTCGTGCTGAGGTGTTGTAGCAGTCGTCCATTGCCTGCGCAAACACGCGGGCACGCAGGCACACGGGATTGTTGGCGCGACCATCGAGTTCAATTTGGCGGGTCGGATTATTTTCCTTAGATGCGGGCCTAGCCGCGGCGAGCAAGCTCGATTGGCCGCACAGGTGTACGCTGGTGAAAGCGTGGGCTGAAGTCAAGACTTCGAAAGGAGCAGGGGTGAGGCAGCCTCCAGTCGACGCGGTTCTCAAGCGACGTCATGGTCAATGGATGCGATAAAGGTTACATCGGCGAAGCTATTCGCTTTACGAAACGCTACCTGCTATTTGCAACACTAAGAGTGAGTTCGCTCGTCAGACTCTGCCAACTCTCCACGCGTGAGAATGAGGCCGAGCGGCAACTCCAAACGAGGACGGCGAGCGCGGAGATTCCTTCCTCAAGCTCGGTCGAAAGTCTGCGTCATCCTATTAGGAACGCTCTTGTCGGGATCGTGTTGGAGGCTTAAACGCGCGGGGTCCGCCCACACGTTTTGCTCGTGTCTCGCCGCGCGTTGGGGTCGATCATGAAGGGCAAGCTGCCTGGGGAATCTTCAAAATATGCCCAGATGACTTCTTCCGCACAGCAATTTTACAAAGAAGCGACTGCGTGTCGTGACGAGGCCGCTCGCAGTCTCAATCCGAGCGATCGAGAGGCTTGGCTGAAGCTTGCCGACGAATGGGCCGAACTCGCGCTGGCAGCCGAGCGCGGTCAGATTTTTCGCCGGGGATAGGTTGTGGAGGCAGAGCAGCGTGTGCCGCGCGGCGGCTTAAGCCCCTGGGCGCAGTGTGCAATACGGCTTGCCCTGGATGGTCGACCCTTTACGTCCGCGAACCTCACGTCGCTAGACTAATGCGCGCAATCTCTGAGCGCTTGCGGGCGTAGGCTGACAGACGCTGAAGGGAATTGTCGGCTGGGCGTGCACCATGGACAACCTGCATTTGTCGGCCGAGCGTTGGCCACCACTCCCCTTGCCTTTCGCGACGGCCTTGCGCGCAATTATCCCAAGTTGGCCAAGGGTCACGCGGCCTGCCTCCTCGCCTAGAAGCAAAGTACGAGAAGCCGGTGACACCGACCTCTCGCACTCGACCTAGGAGTTTTTCCCGCCTAGCAATCGTTGTCGCGGGTGCCGGTAGTCGCCTTCGACTGTTCAGCTGCCGTCGGCTGGCTTTGCATCTGGCGCTGGGCGTCCTGCGACGAGGTCGCGGTGTTCTCGCTCGCCTTGTTCATGGCTGAAGTTGGCGAATGCTCCTTGGCGCTAGGCGAGGCGGTTCCCGTGGTCGTAGCCGCTTGGCCCGTCGTGACCGGCCCAGAGCCGGCATCGCGGTTAGCTGTATTGCAAGGGCCGCCGAAGGCGATAGTTGAGCTGACGACCAAGACGGCGCCAAGCAGCATTGATTTCGTAAGCATGACAATTTCCTCCTGTTTGCCGGCTAGTGCTTGGCGGAGCCGGGTTCCGCCATTTTGCGATGCTGTTTCGCGAGCGTCTCCGCAGGCGTCACGTTTGCTACTGCAGACTGGATCTTGTTCTTGAGGCCGGTGACAACATCGCCCTCGCCTTTCATCATGACGTCGAAAGCCCTGGCGCGACCATGGCGGGATTGTCTTTCTCCCCTGAGCCCACCTTGGTGTCGAGCATGTCGGCGCGCTTGAAAAACTCGGTCTCGGTCGCGCCCGGCATGAGGCAGGTCACGCTGATTTCCGTATCGCGAAGCTCCTCAGCGCAAACGACAGCCAATTCAAATAGACCTTCGACGCGTTGTACACGGTCTAGAAGCTGCCGGGCGTAAAGCCGGCAATCGAGCCCGCGATCAGAATGCGCCCCTGATTGCGCCGGCGCATGTCGTTTCCGAGCTTATGCAGCAGACAAGCTGTCCCGTCGCATTCGTGTCGATGACATCGCGAATGCGGGCGATCCTGATCGAGAAACGCATGCCTAAGTCCACGCCCGGCATCGCCATGAGCACGTCGATCGGACGGCCCTGATGGCAGCCTGGAACTTGGATGTCTTCCTGCTTGGCGAGGTCGAGGTGAAGAACCTTGACGACCCCCGCGCCAGGCTCACGTCGCAGGTCGGCTGCCGCCTTTTCACTATCCACCTCGTCTGCGGCAATCAGAAGATCATACCCTTCGCGCGCGCATATGCGCGCAAACTCGTAACCGATCCCCGTCGATGCGCGGGTCACGGTTGCAAATTGCCTGTCCATCTCGGCTCTCCGCTATCTCCGAAGTTGCCTTTCCAATCGCGCTAGGCGGCCGCCGTTCCTAACCCGATAGGAACTTCGAGACGCAATCAAGCTTAGCCGTCATCATTCGCTCGGAGTTCCCTACATGAAAGCTCTCACCTGGCACGGCAAAGGCGACATCCGGTGCGAGACCGTGCCGGATCCCAAGATCGAGCATAGACGCGACGCCATCATCAAGGTGACTGCCTGCGCGATCTGCGGTTCGGACCTGCATCTGCTCGACGGCGTCATGCCGAGCATGGAAGAAGGGGACGTGGTGGGCCACGAGACGATGGGCGAGGTCGTCGACGTCGGCAAAGGCAATACCAAGCTCAAGGTCGGCGACCGCGTCGTGGTGCCCTTCACGATCTCCTGTGGTGAATGCTTCTTCTGCAAGAACGGCTTCTACTCCGGATGCGAGCGGTCCAACCCCAACGCCAAGATGGCCGAGAAGATGTGGGGACATTCTCCGGCCGGCTTGTTCGGCTATTCGCACATGCTCGGCGGTTTTGCCGGCGGTCAGGCGGAGTACCTGCGCGTGCCCTACTCCGATGTCGGACCTTACAAGGTCCCGGAAGGTCTCACCGATAAACAGGTGCTATTCCTGTCGGACATCTTTCCGACCGGCTACATGGCCGCCGAGTTCTGCAACATAAAGAGCGGCGAAACAGTGGCTGTCTGGGGATGTGGTCCTGTCGGGCAGTTCGCTATCAAGAGCGCGTTTCTGCTGGGGGCGGAACGCGTGCTAGCGATCGACACCGTTCCTGAACGGCTGGCACTTGCCAGACAATCGGGTGCAATCACGCTCGATTTCCGGAACGACGACATCTACGATCGTATCCAGGAGTTGACCGGCGGGCGCGGCGCGGATGCTTGCATCGACGCCGTCGGCACCGAGCCTGAATCCACTGCCAGCACCGGCTCTGTGATCGACCGGATCAAGGTCGCGACCTTCATGGGAACGGGCAGGCCGCATGTTCTTCGACAGGCGATCGAGTGCTGCCGAAATTTCGGCACGGTTTCGATCGTCGGCGTCTATGGCGGGTATCTGGACAAGATTCCTATGGGCAGCGCCATTAATCGCGGCCTCACCTTCCGGATGGCTAGACCCCCGTCCAGCATTACATGCCGAAGCTTATGGAGCGCATCCAGAAGGGCGAGATCGATCCATCCTTCGTCATCACCCATCGGGCAACACTCGAGGAAGGGCCGGAATTCTACAAGACCTTCCGGGACAAGAAGGACGGTTGCATCAAAGTTGTGATGAAGACTTTCGGAGCCTGACGACTGTCGGCTATCCGAGCAGGATTATAATGGAGAGCACAGACGCGTATTTCGATCGCAAGCTGGAAGAACTGACGCTTCTGAACAGCTGCCTGGCTGCGCCGCTATCACTGGATCGTCCTGGTTCGGTCGACGACGTCATTCGTCGCAAATTTCAGCTAACCGCAGCTCTCAGAGCCGCGCATGAGATGCAGGAGTGGAACGCCACCGAGACCGCATGGGCCGGCAGCGCGCGTCCATTCAGCGGGCCCTTTAAGTTTCGATACGACTATCAACGCGCTGACCTGGCCGTAGAAGGACCATCATTCTATGCGCTCGATAAGCGCCACGTTCGACAAACGACTCTACGCGGCTTCGGGAATGGGGGCGATTGCTTCGCTACTCCTCGCACTCTCCAAGTCGATGAAAGGTGGGGAGGTCGTTGCGCTGCCAGGCTCTTACGGGGAAACATTAGAACTGATCGACGGCTATGCGCAACAATTGCACTTGGTAATCGGGTCGATCGAGAGTTTCTCGACGGACAATGTCTCTCGCAGAGTCCTGTTGCTGGATTCATGCATCGCGTCACGCGATTTCGGCGATGTCGTCAATTGCGGAAAGCTGCATTTCGACCTCATCATCTTCGACACAACATGTTTCACCGCAAGTTCGGGACGTATTGAGCAGGTGGTCAGGTGGTCGAGGCGCCAGGGCGTTCCGCTGATCCTGGTCCGGAGTCACAATAAGTTGGATTCGTTGGGTGCGGAGTACGGGCGGCTAGGTTCCATTACGTTAATCCGCAGCGATTTCGCGACTCAGCGGATACCTCCCTCATGCCTCGAAGAGCTTATGGCAGAAACGCGCAACGCCATAAGGCTCCTAGGCAACGCAGCCTTACCCGCGCACTTTCCGCCATTCGTAGGCACATCCTCTTACCGTCACCTGACGAGAAGGCGTATGGCCTCGATCCTTCGTAACGGTCGTTTCTCCTCCCGGCATTTCGCCTTGAGGCTGCGAGGCGTGCCGTCGCAGTTGCAGTCCGTTCACGGACTATACGTCACGTTGGGATCTCGCGAACCTCTCGACGAAGCGGCAGCCCGGCAGGCGGCCGCAGCCATGAGCGAGGAGCTAAGCGAAGTCGGCTTTCCCATCCGTCACGCTGGAAGTTTCGGCTTTGATTTTGCCGCGACCGAATGGTTTCACGACCTGACGACCGACCGTTACAGCGTCCGCATCGCCGTGCCCGATCTCCCCTCGAGCCTTTGGATCGATCTGACGCGAGCGATCGGCGACTGGTGGCTTGATTCAGTTTCCTGATCCTGAGCGTTAGAGACAATGCTCAGTCAAGGTCAGGCTAGTTATATATCGGCCTTTCAATCCTGGAATAGCCTGCACGGGAAGACCGCTGGGACATATTACGGCATGACCTTCACTGGCGCGAGGTTCCTAACACCACAAGCGAAAGTGCCGCGACCGAGATGGAAGGGATTCTCGATGGCGCTTCAATGGGCATTGGCTTGTTGCCTCCAGGGCGAAGCGGAGCGCAGAGGTACCAAGTGCATCCGTGCTAGCAGCCAAGTTGTCCCTCACGTTACGGTCAGCTTCATTCGTTGGCATAGCGGCGGCAGTGCTTGAGGTATGCAACCTCATGACTCCCGATAAGTGACACCACGCTCGACCACAGCTAGGTCGGCGCGTCCAGCGAATTAGTGCGATGTTTCTCAAGCGAATGCGCCCAGCTCTGTCGCATCGCCTCGTCCATCTCCGTCCATGAGCCTTACCTAATACGCTCGCAGGAAAAGTTAGCTGCTTTCATCGCTTCGTCGATCGTGAGACTGCCGGTATCAAGCTTAAGGTCTTGTGGCAGCAGCTCGCGCACGAACAAGGCGTCAAACTTTGTAGCAATCATCCGTTTGCCGAGCATGGGCGAGAGATGCGTAGCGCCTTCGACAACCCGCCAGCCCGCATCCCGCTTGCGCATCAGAGGGCAAGCGGCCCGATCGTCAACATCTTTGCAGTCCTTGCGACGTAGGGCGGCTCGCTGAAGCCTTGGCCGGGCTGCTTTTGGCTAGGAACAATCGCCTCAACCTCATGTTGCCGTGCATCAATCCTTTTACTTATGGAGCGTTCCAATGGCCGACAAAGATCTAAATGCGCTTTTCCTCGATACGCTCAAGGATATCTACTACGCCGAAAAACAGATCTATAAGGCTCTGCCGAAGATGGCGAAGGCCGCCAATTCCGATCAACTTCGGGCGGCATTTGAAAAACATCACGATGAGACCGAAGGTCAAATCGTTCGCCTCGAACAGATCTTCGAGCTTCTCGAAAAGCCGGCGCGCGGAAAGAAGTGTGACGCGATCGAAGGCATTCTCGATGAGGGCACCGAGATCATGGACGAGTACAAGGGTGAGCCGGCACTAGATGCCGGGCTCTTGGCTGCCGCTCAGGCGGTCGAGCACTATGAGATATCCAGGTACGGGACGCTTAAGAGCTGGGCCACGAAGCTTGGTATGAAGGATGCGGTCAAGTTGTTGGATCAGACGTTGGCCGAAGAGAAGAAGACCGACGATACGCTGACAAAGCTTGCTGAGACGGCAGTCAACGCGGAAGCAGCCTGAACCACCCTGTAAGGATCGGGATGCGCCGCCCTCCGGACGGCCCTTCCCGGCTCTCAATGCAGCGTTGCGTTTCGATTTAGAAAGACAATCACATGAGTGAAAAGTTCAATCCGGCGCCGACTGACAGACACGCCGCCGATCCCAAGCAGGAAATGCGCCGCGATAAGAAGCAAGACGATGAACTTGAGAGAGGTTTGAAAGACAGCTTTCCGGCTTCTGACCCGGTGAGTAGCACGCAGCCCGCAAAGGCCGCGCCTAACGCCTAGTTGGACCTAGTTGGCCGTATGATTTAATCGGATGCATGGCACTTGGCACGTCGTGGGTCGCCCGAACGTCCTCGATGGCCCGGTTTGATTGCTATCTAGGCGGCATACCGGCCTTACTCGCGTTGCTTCCTATGTGCCGCAGGTCCGCGAGGCGTGGCCACGCGGCTCCACGGAGGATCTCTCGCTCTTCATGCTCTGGGCGCTGACCCTCGGTCTCGGGTTTTGGATCGTCTACGGTGTTATTCGATTGGATGATCGTCGGCGCGAACGTGATTAGCGCCACGCTCGCGGCCATCGTTTTCTGCTGCAAGATACGGGATCTCAGGTCGCGAGGCCGCTGTAGAATCCATGGGCCTGACAAACGGAGGCCGAGATGACCGCGATACGAATCCGCCATATGACCACCTATCGTTTTAGAGAGGCAGTACATCTCTCTCCACACCGGCTAATGCTACGCCCTCGCGAAAGCCGCGAATTGCGGCTGATGTCACACATCTTGACGATCACGCCGGACGCTGTGACCATGTGGGCCCAGGATGTGTTTGGCAACACTGTCGCCCTGATCAACTTTGCAGACACAGCCCCGACGCTCGTTATTGGCAGTGAAGCCGATATTCTTCTCGATGCAGTCGATTGGCCGGTATTCGATATCGCTGCCTCGGCCCTTTCATACCCGTTCCGCTACTCCGACGAAGAATGGACCGACCTCGGCGCATTAACTATTGCCCAATACCCTGATCCGGGCGGGCGACTGCAAGACTGGACGAGAGGGTTTATACGTAGCAACCCAACCGATACGCTTTCACTGCTCAAAGACCTGAACGCCGGAGTCGCCCAGCGCGTTCGGTACCAAAGCCGTGAAATCGAGGGCACGCAATCTCCCCAGGAGTCACTCGACCGCGGCTGGGGATCGTGCCGCGACTTTGCAGTCTTGTTCGCCGAATCCGCGCGAAAGCTCGGCTTCGGCGCGCGGCTCGTCTCCGGCTACCTCCACGACCCGAGCCATCAGCTCCTAGGTTCGGGCGATGCTGGCTCGACCCATGCTTGGGCCGAGGTGTTCCTACCAGGCGCGGGCTGGGTCACCTTCGACCCGACGAATCGCAGCGTCGGTGGTCGAAATCTGATCCCCGTCGCAGTTGCCCGCGATATCAGCCAGTGCATGCCCGTATCAGGAAGCTTCTTTGGCCCAAGCGATGGCTTCTTGAGCATGCGCGTGACTGTCTCGGTCACCGCCTAACGCATCTCCGGATTATTCCACCGATCGATACGTCGAGTGCACGGCATGGGTCGTCCCCGAGTCCAGTATCGGGAGAGTAAATGGCAGCGCCTTACTCTTTGGCTTTGAGATCGCAAATCCTGCGTTTCAGATGGCACGTCATAGTCGTCCACTAGCCTTTCGGTCTGCTCCTTGGCCTCTTCAAGGGATCGACAAGCCGCTAACTATGGCCATCCGGGCCTAGGATGTAGGCGCGACATTCAATCATTCCGGTGGTGCCAGACCGGGCGACCTCAACCACGCGCCGGTCTCGGCTTGCCTGGCCTTGCGGATTGTGCGCTCCCGTTCGATACGGGTGGAAGCGACTGAGCCTTCTCACGAAGACGCCTTGCCTCTTCTGCAAGGCGTTCCTCAAGGGACATAATTTGCTTGAAACGGCAACGGTGCTGCATAGCGCTGCTCCATTCCTGAGGAAGGCGGGAGCGCTAATGGCGTTCTCATCACCGATAAGAGCCAGGACAAGGCGAGATCGCCCTGATGAACTGCGCCAAGGGGCGGACCGCCGTAGTGCTCGCAATCCAAACATGTCCGGCGACAACGTCAACAAGCCGGATCGCAGGCTGCTCGCGAGCGCATTATGCCAACGGTAGCGCCCGCTCATTCCGGAGTAACGGTGCGCAACCTCTTTACCGAGACAAACGTCCACCAATCCCGAGCCTGGATAAGAGGGTGCGATCGGCTCTTTGCCTAATCTGTTCGAACGTGCATTGAGAAGGCTTTTTGTCCGGTCGCCACCTGATGATCGAAGTCCCGTGACGGAAGCGACCGCCGGTGAAATGATCGTAGGACACTTCGACCACATATTTCGGCTTGACCGGCTGCCATTCTGGCGATCGCTTCGTCGACCAGCGACTGGGACCGCCAGGGGCATTTCCTGTAAAGCTCTGAGCTTGCTTGACGGCTTCGAGCTTGTCGGTCAAAGCCGGCTTGTCCTTTGCTTTGATCCCCGACGAGAATCCAACGTGGTGCAGCAACCCGTCGTCATCGTAGAGCCCGAGAAGAATCGACCCGACGACCTGCCGGCCCGCCAGACGGTTTTCGCCGTAGCGAAAGCCGCCGATGACACAGTCCGCACTACGATAACGCTTGATCTTTTGCATACCCTCTCGATTGCCGGCCTGATATGGAAGGTCGAGGCGCTTCGCGATGACGCCATCGCTTCCACCGCCCGCCGACGCGAGCCAACGTTGGGCATCCCTCAGCTTCGAGCTGGCCGGCGAAAGGCGAAACAGGTTTGCCTTCGAGAAGAAACGAGCGGCGAAATTCTCCAGAAGTGGTCGCCGCTTGGCGAGAGGCTCACCCGCCAGATCGCTTCCGCCTTTCAGCAAGAGGTCGAACGCGAGGAACAAGGCCGGGCTCTCTGCCGCCAATTTCTTCACGCGGCTTGCAGCAGGGTGAATGCGCTGCAACAAATTATCGAATGAGAGTTGACCGCTGGTCGGAACGACGATCTCGCCATCGAGGACGAAGTGTTTTTCGCGGACCGCAAGCGCGCCGGCCATGACTTCGGGAAAGTACCGGTTGAGGTTCTGCCCGGACTTCGAATGGAGGTCGACTTGCTCGCCCTCCCGCACCAGAAGGCAACGGAAGCCATCCCACTTCGGTTCGTACAGCCATAGCTCGCCGATCGGAATGGCGTCGACCGAACGGGCTTCCATGGCCTCGATTGCGATGCGGTGCTTTTTCACGCCGCTCAGTCTTCCACACGAGCGAGAGGCCCGATGGCAGGAGCGTTGATTGGCTGTCCGTCGACATCGAACATCGATCCATGACAGGGGCAGTCCCAACACGTCTCAAAGCTGTTCCAATGCAGGTGACAACCCACATGCGTGCAACTCGCCAACCTCAGGTGCAGCGCACCTGCCTCGTCTCTAAAGGCTGCAAGTTTTTTCAGTCCACGCCGCACGACCGCGCCTTTGCCAAGCTTGAGATCGTCCAGTGAGTTAATCTCGCCAGGCGCCGCATACTCGGCAAAGCTTTTAAGTGCGGTACTGTTCTCAGTCACAAAGTTCTTCGCGGCCTTAAGAGGAACCCGGCCCGGCTCGTAGATGTCTTTCCAGGGGTGATCCTCACCAAAAACGAGGCTCGTATTCAGCATCGCGCCGGCGACACCGTGCGTCAGGCCTTGCCCGGAATCGCCCATCGCGACGTAGATATTCTTGCCGCCGGAATCCCGTCCGATGAAGCCGGCATAATCGATTGTATCGAGCACCTGCCCGGACCAGCGATGCGTCTCTTTGCCGAGGCCGGAAACCAGGCTGCGGGCCCAGGCTTCCAGTCTGTCAAAACGCTCATCAGCGTCGTCTGCCTCTCCGCTTTTGTGATCTTCGCCTCCCACCAGCACATAGTCGGTATTGGCGGGACCGGGCTGCAGGCGGACATAATGGTAAGGATCTTCAGTGTCCCAGTAGAGCGCGTCAGGTATCGCACCGCGCTTAATCTCGAAGGTGATAACATAGGTCCGATAGGGAGCCGTCTTCGTGTGGATGGCAAAGCGGTCGGAGATCGAAGAGTTGGTTGCGACAACGGCATGTTTGGCGCGAATGGTGCCGCGCGCGGCTTTAACCGTCACGACACCATTGTCTTCAGTCACTTCGTCGACCGGACTGTCTCGGAAAAAGGTCACGCCATTCTCACTGCAGGCCTTTGCCACCCCGGCCAGATATTTGAGGGGATGAAAAGTCGCTTGCCGGGGATAGCGCAGAACGTGGCGGCCCTCGCACCCCTTGAGGGATACGCCCATCAGCCGGTGGACGGGAGCTCCGACCTCGCGGACCGCATCCATTTCCTGGTCGATGATATCGGACGGCATGTCCCGCCCCTGAAAGAGATAGCCGTCAAGCCTGCGAAAGTCGCAGTCAATCTTCTCTATCTTCTGGATTTCCTCGATGCGGTCGATGGCAGCCGCCTGGCTGTCGCAAAAGAGCTTTGTCGCCTCGTGCCCCCTGATCTTCGTCATTTCGCTGACGAGATCGTCGCACAAAGGAGCAAGGTGAGCCGACGTCCTCGACGTCATGCCACCGCAAATGCGGCCGCGGTCGATGACAATGACGGACTTGCCGCGCTGGCAAAGCTCATACGCCGTTGATATCCCAGCGATCCCGGAACCAATCACGGCGACGTCGCACTCCTGCGCGCCATCGAGCACGCGCGCATCAGGTGCGACGTCAATATCCATCCAGAGCGATTTGCTGGTCATGATGTTCTCCAAACACGTGAGAACGTTCCCATGTCAGGCAGAGTTCCAATTCTACGTGTCAGACCTTGAGTACAACGGCCAGCATGCGCCTGAAGGTCGTCGCGTTCTTGGGAGCGTGCGCGTCGTTGTCATTGTTGAAATAGACCCAGGCCCGCTTCGCACCGCTCGCCTTGATCCTTTTGGCCCAGATCTCCAGCTCGCTCTTGGAATAATCGTGACGATACCATCGCTTTGGGCCGTGCAGGCGGATGTAGAGTTCATCGCTCGTCCGAACGAGTTCGTCCGGGAAGCGTGGCCCGCTGCAGGAGCAGAAGATAATCCCCGCGATACGAAAAGCCTCATAGACCTCTTCATTCCACCAACTCGCGTGCCGAAACTCCACGACGTTGCGACGCTCGGGATCCAGCTGGCTGACAATGTCATTGAGACGGGTCTTGGTGTAACGATAGCTCGGCGGCATTTGAAACAGAAAGCAGCCCATCCGGTCACCCAAAATGTCGGCGATCATTCCAAAATCCCGGACGAGCGTCTTTGTCGCTTTGAATCGTTTCACGTGGGTGATGAGTTCGGAGACTTTGACAATGTAGATGAACTTCTTCCTCCCGGGCTGCCGCCGCCAGGATTGAACACCGGCGACTGTCGGCCACGAGTAAAAGGATGCATTGATTTCGACAGTGTCGAAACGCGTTAAATAATGTTTAAACCACTCGGTTTGCGGCACGTCTGCATAGAATGAGTCCCCCATTTCCAATAACGCCAGCCGGAGCATCCGACGTGGACAAACTGCCTGTGCCGCGGCGGATCCTTTGGACGGTCAGTTTTTGTCTTGAGGCGAGCAGCATGCATCTTTGCGGCACGCTTGATATTGTCCTCGCGCTGCTTTTCGCGTCGCAGACGTCTGCGTTCTCGGAGCTCCTCGGGCGTCAATTCGATCCGCGTCGGTGGTGCCATCTGCGAACGACAGAGCTGGCCCCGGTTGTTTGGACAGCGCCCCGCTGGATTTAAGTGGATTCCTGCCGGGTTATGCTGAACGCGGGGCTTTACGGTTTTGTCGTTGCGTCGGGAGGGCGTA
>NZ_JASAUS010000172.1:0-13878 GCF_029953005.1 Bradyrhizobium sp. Mp27
CGCCCTCCCGACGCAACGACAAAACCGTAAAGCCCCGCGTTCAGCATAACCCGGCAGGAATCCACTTAAATCCAGCGGGGCGCTGTCCAAACAACCGGGGCCAGCTCTTTCCAGCGCTTTGCGGCTGCCCCGATCAGGAGATTGCGACCTACTGCGCCTGCCTGGTGCAGCGGGTTCCAGAACGCTCGGACAGAGGCGGAACCACCTGTATTTTGAATGCCTATGATCGAGTTGACGTAAAGTGCGTGATTTGGCGGCGCATGCTGAACTTGAATCTGGTCAAGCTTCACCTCCAGTTCTTCAGCGAGAAGCATCGAGAGCGACGTGTAGACCCCCTGTCCCATCTCGACCATCGGCATGACCAGCGTCACGGCGCCGGTTGGATTGATCCGTACAAAGCCATTCGGCGCGAAAGTACCCGCGACCTCGTTTTCGACCACCTGCGAAAGAGGCGCCGCGAAGACGGAGCTCGTGCTGGCGCCGGTCAGCGAAAAGCCGAGCAGCAAACCTGTGCCCTGAAGGAAGGCGCGCCGTGACACGCCTGTTTCTTCGGCGACCTGCTCCCTCAAAATCGGTCCATTCATGATCTCAAACTCCAGCAGCCAGCCTGATCGCGGCGCGGATGCGCTGATAGGTGCCGCATCGGCAGACATTCCCCGACATGGCGGCGTCGATGTCGTCATCCGTCGGCTTCGGCATGTCTTTCAGGAGCGCCGCGCCGACATGATCTGGCCGGATTGGCAGTAACCGCACTGCACCACCTCGAGCTCCAACCACGCCTTTTGCAAGGCCGCGCCCTGCGGCGTCCGGCCGACCGCCTCGATCGTGGTGACCGCGCTGTCCCCAACGCTGTCGATCGTTGTCTGACAGGAGCGGACCGCCTGGCCGTCGACATGCACAGTGCAGGCGCCGCACAGCGCCTGGCCGCAGCCGAACTTGGTTCCGGTCATGCCGAGCACATCGCGCAGCACCCACAGCAGTGGAACGTCACCGTCGACATCGACTTTATGGGGTGTACCGTTGATTTTCAACGTGAATGCCATGCGTGCCTCCTGAGCGCGTTGGGAGTGAGGAGTGAGTGGGCAGGCACCCACGCATTGGTAGTCCTCGACAGGATCAAGTCGCCCGATACGGCCTATTCCGGCAGATGCGACGGATTGAGGTTGCGACGGGCGTTACTCGATGAATCTCCGATAGCGACGCCCATTGATCGCAGCGCGGGACGAAATCTTCCAATAGCCGGCATGTATGGTTTCCATAGCAGCGGGGAATACTGCTGCGATGGTGCTGTCCGCCAAAGGCATCACACTGCGCGGCGGGCGGGCACGGGCTCATTCAGCTTCGACAATTGCTTCCAAGAGCGAAAGTGATGCGCGCATTTGGCGCATTGATCGGCGGCGCGAGCGTTATGAACGAGCTCGCGCATGCGCACCAACGCGAAGGGCTAATAAAGAGGAAGTGAGTAAGCGTCGATAATGATTGATTTGTACCGATCCGTCGAAATAACGCAGATGGTCGAATGACAAGTAACTCCACGAACAGGTCGATTGATGTCAGACATCTTGAAGAAAATCGAAGCCTATAAGCGCGAGGAGATTGCCGCCTCCAAGCGTGCTCATTCCCTCGCGAGCATCGATGCACGCGCCAAGGCGGCAGCGCCACCGCGCGGCTTCGTCCGCGCGATCAAGGAAAAGCAAGGCGGCGGTGACCATGCGCTGATTGCTGAGATCAAGAAGGCTTCGCCATCGAAGGGTCTCATCCGCGCCGATTTCGATCCGCCGGCCCTGGCAAAGGCGTACGAGGCCGGGGGCGCGGCATGCCTCTCGGTGCTGACCGATACTCCGTCGTTCCAGGGCATCTCGACTTCATGGTCGCGGCGCGCGCGGCGACGTCGCTCCCGGTGCTGCGTAAGGATTTCATGTTCGACACCTATCAGGTCGTCGAAGCCCGCGCTCACGGCGCCGACTGCATCCTGATCATCATGGCCGCGCTCGATGACGCCGCCGCCAAAGATATTGAGGACGCCGCCATCGCGCTTCAGATGGATGTGCTGGTCGAGATCCACGACCGAGCCGAACTCGAGCGGGCGCTGAAACTCCGCTCGCCGATGGTCGGCGTCAACAATCGCAATCTCCGTACCTTCGAGACCACGCTCGCGACCAGCGAGGCGCTAGCGCCGCTTATCCCGGAGGAGCGACTGATGGTCGGGGAAAGCGGTATCTTCACGCCGGACGATCTGGCCAGGCTTGAGCGTGTGGGAATGTCGACCTTTCTGGTTGGCGAGAGCCTGATGCGTCAGCCCGATGTGACGGCGGCAACCCGCGCGCTGCTGGTGCGGGACACGCCGGCGACGGCGGCGGGAATACATTCCCGCCGAGTCGCGCCATCCTCTCAATAAGCGACCGCATAAGGCCGCGCCGGAATGCCTGTGCGCCTTCCTTCGATCATCTGCAACGCCGTATGACGGCGCCCTTGAGATGGTCTCGCAAGGGAGGACTCGGATGCGCCGTCGGCGCGATATTGTCCTCGAACAGCCGGGGCAGCCAATTTTGCGGCTAGAAAGACGGACAGCTACGTCAGGGTCAAGCTGATGACCACCGCGCCAATGGCAACAGCTCTAACGTCCCAGTACTCGCCGGACGCAAAGCATTCTGATTTCGTTGGTTTGGTGTAGTTGCTCAGCACTCGGGGGATCAATGGAGCCGAGAGTCTCGATACTAAACTTCGCTTCCAACTCTGACGCCATACAGATGCAAATCTGAAAGCAAACGTCCGTCGAAAAGCCGCCTTGCTGCGCGCAACCGTTTCGGCACGCTGAGAGAAACTGCGGTCGCCATTCTGCAGCCGTGGCGATTGTTATAAAATTGACAGCAGCTATCGTCAGAGCAGGGAGAAACGCGGGCATTGCTTCGCTTCCTTTTTTTAAGTTTGCTGAGGGGCTGCTCTAATTTGACTCCATCTTTTTCGCCTCTACCAATACCCAGCTACTTGCGTAGTTGTCCCCTGAAGCGGAACCACAAATGACCGATCAGTGATAGGACTATGGCGGCCACAATGATCGGGAGCCAAATCGACGTGGTTATGATGAACAAGGATATGATCACGACACGTCCAAAGACCGATTCGCTGACCGGATTCTTAAGACGAGCGAAATAGGCGTAGACAATAAAGATGGTGGCCGGCACCATCCACGCGGCGACAAGCACCAGTAACAGGTCAACAAGTTGGCTGGCATAATGGTGCATGAGCGCACCTCCTGACAGCGTCGGCGCGAATTGCTGTCACCGCTGCGAGAGATGCGGTGATTGTCGACGATAATTGGTCTTTGTTCGCGTTGGTGGGCATCTGCACGCTCGGCATCGCTGTCACGGCCGGTGCCCAAACTCTTGCGAGCCCGCAGCCTTCGATTCGCCTGAGCTAGGACCTCTCAACGCGCGCTCGTTGAGATGGCTCGGGCAAGGGCTCGTCCAATGCAATCATAACCATCGGCGGTGTTGTGCAATCCGTCCCACGTTACAAGCGCGCTTTGCGCGACTCCGGCACTGACCGAGTTTCGCATCAGCGCAAAACGAGAGAATAGCCCGACCCGTTCCTGTTTTGCGACATCGATGATGATGTCCTCCATCGTCGAATAGCCAGCTGAGGCGAGCACCTGTGGCGCATATTGCAGATCCATCAGCACGACATCGGCAGACCCCGCCTTAAGTGCCCTTACCCCTTCAACAACGTTTCTTTTGAGCCCTTGATCCGGCCGGCCACCCCAGGCGACGTCATTAGTACCTAATTGCCAGATAACGAGATCAGGCGTGTGCGCGAAAACGTCACGCTCGAACCGCGCGATGTTGTTCGGAATCGTATCGCCGACTCGACCGCTGTTGATGACCTCGATCGTTGCGTTGGATCTAAGCCTCGAGAGTTCTCGGCGCATCACCTGCGGATATGTGGCCGCGGACCGAAGTACCCAGAGCCCCACGGTCGACGATGATCCGATCGCGACAATCTTTAGCGGCGCACCAGATCTTAAGCGCGCCGCCGTGCGGGGCAATTGTGCGCCCAGCGAAACATCCAAATTTGCAGCAAGGCATCTCTCGCCAGATGATGCCCCGTCCTGCGCTTGAGAGGGCGCTGTGCTGGACAAACCGACAATCACGGCAGCACCGATCGACGCTATTGTTCGAGCGGCTCGGCTTACGCATGGCAGAACAAATCGACCCATGTTCCCCAATAACTGGTCGATTCTCTCTTGACAACCCTTGGCTTCAAACGTCTGTTTTTGATTGCAGGTCGATTGACGCGTGGGGAGCGAGCAGCACGTATGAGTCCGGGAATAAGACAATGTCCGGCAAGCCTGTAGCGAAACGGTTGGTATTTCATATCGGCGGCTATGATCCAATCACGTCGCATACCAGCGCGCAACGACGCTTTGTGCGCGAAATTGCGAGGTTCCAAGGTACTTGGTCAGTGAAAGCGGCCGTTGACGGTTTCTATGATGCCGCCGACCAGATACGATGGAATGTGACGACAACTGGCCCCGATTGGCTCGTCGAAACCGATTACCGTCTGGTCCGATGGCACGACGTAATTGAGGCCTTCGGGCGTCGAAGCATCGGCTCACGCATTTCCGTCGGCATTCTAACGTTTCTGGATTTCGTTTTGACCGGCACTCTTTGGCGTTACTTGCAGACCAATTGGCGCTACGCACTTTTCTTTCTCTATCCATTCGTTACGTTCGGATTGCTTATCGCTGCCGCCTTTTTGATTGGCGTGGCTGCATTGAAGATCACCGGATCGATTCCCGTTGCTACCGGCGGCGGCCTCTTCGGGCTCGCAGCCGTGTTGGCGGGGCCGTGGCGCTGGCTGCACCTGGGCGACTTGTTCGACGATTGGATTTTTTCTTGCGAGTACATTCGATTCGGTAATTCGGAAATAGAGAAAAGGCTGGACAGATTGGCCGCCGAACTCGTGGCTGCGGCGAGCAACTCTGCCGCAGACGAAATCTTGGTCATAGCGCACAGTCTTGGCGCCGTACTTGCGGTTGATCTGCTTGATCGCGCCTTGAAGCAGGACCCTGAACTCGGTCGGAATAAAACTCCCGTCACGTTCTTGAGCGTTGGATCATCCATACTCAAAGTCGGCCTGCACCCGAAAGCAACACGCTTTCGCGTGACGATGGAGCGCGTCGCCAAGTCGCGCGCGATCTTCTGGGGCGATTATCAGGCCCTCGTCGACCCGTTGAACTTTTACAAGAGCCGGCCGATGGCCGAAATGGGCTTGTCGACAGAGAACGAAGCGACCGTCAGGGTCGTGAGATTCAGTCGAATGCTCGACGACGAGATCTATCGACGCATCCGCCTCCACTTCTTCCGTTTGCACAACCAGTTCGTCAGCGGAAATGACAAGCGAACATCGTATGACTACTTCATGCTGACTTGCGGACCTATTTCAGCCAAATCCCAGACGCTCGCCCCGGATGGCGCCGTGTCGATGATCGCTGACGACGGAGGACTGATTGCGAGCGCGGCGCCGTCGGAGGACGAACTGCCAAGTCGTCCGGGCGCGGCGGCCTGATTCAAATGACGCCCACTATTTCGAAAATCATTTTCGTTGCCTTGGCGATCGGCTGGTACCTCATACGCTACAAGTACGCGCGGCGTTCCCGCCGTGCGAGGATTGTGCGGAGCGCTCGCGGCCCGCTGGAAATTGCCCTCCTGCTTACATCTCTTTCGGGACTCGGACTTGTTCCGCTTGTCTACGTAGCGACAGGAATGCCTCGTTTCGCAGATCACAGCTTTTATCCCTGGTTGGCTTGGCTGGGGTCTTTCTTTGCGATCGCGGCTTTGAGCGTGTTTCACCTGACACATCGTGCACTCGGCCGGAATTGGTCGGTAAGTCTCGACGTGCGGGAGAACCATGAACTCGTGACGGAAGGGATTTACCGGAGAGTTCGACACCCGATGTATTCGGCATTTTGGCTGTGGGCTATCGCCCAGGCATTGCTGCTGCCGAATTGGATTGCCGGTTTGGCGGGCCTGGCCGGCTTCGGGGTCTTGTTCTTTGGCCGCGTCGCAAGGGAAGAGCGAATGATGTTGCAGACGTTTGGCGACAGCTATCGCGATTATATGGCGCGGACCGGTCGGGTCTTCCCGTGGATACTCTGAGGTAGGTCCCGCCACGTCTCGACCTGTGGTACCCAGGAGACCGATTTGGAACCAGCCGCCTCAATTTGCGTGCCATTTCCGCAACATACGGCAGAAAAAGCGGTCGAAGCCGCGTCTATTCGTTGGTGCCGTGGCGAGTGTCGGGTTATTCCTAAGCGTGTCAGGTGAATCCAATCGTTCCCGAACAATGGTGAGAACCGATGTTGAAATTCGTTGTCCTTGGAATCGCTACTTTGGCTTTCGTGGGAACCGCAGCTGCTGCGGACCTGCCACGGCCTCAGCCGGTTGCCGCCGCGGCGCCGGTTGGCAAAGCCCCGATCGGCAAATATCCCGTGGGTAAGAGCCCCGTGGGCAAATACCCGGTCGCTGCCCCGGCTCCGTTGGTGACCAAGGGTTGATCTGACTATCCATTCGTACGCCAGCGGCGTTCGTTTGGGGTAGCAGACTACCTGTGTCATCGGATCTTGGATCCAAGAGGATTCGAAGATGGGAGTGATTCGGAAATATCCGGGTCTAGAGCTTCTTGCAAAGGCCGCCATGCTGGCGGCCTTTGTAGGCTTGGGGACCGGGATCAGTAGCGCGCAACCAGTTGTGGCGCGTACCGACCAGCCGCAACGGGACGCTCTCCCCAGTTCGGCGACGAAGCATGCGGCGAGCATGGCTGCTGCTACGCCGGCGATAACCGATGTAAAGCCAGCTCGAAGAGCTGCCGCCACCGGTCCCTACTACGTTGATTTTCGTGCCCGCACGGCAGCAACGTACGGTCATGCATTCGTCTGGTACGGAAAGACGAGCGAGAAGAAGGTCGAGGTCGCTGGTCTGGCTCCGGCCGGCGACGAGGTACCCTATCTCCTGGGACACATCATGTTTGTCCCCTCTGAGACGGGTGCGACCTACGGTGATCTTGACGAGCAATATCTGACGGCCAGCTATCGCGTCTATTTGTCTGAGGCAGACGCCAAGAAGGTCTTTGCTTATATCAAGCGCCAGCAGGAGTCTTCGCCGCTCTGGAATGCAGCAACGACAAACTGTACTGCCTTTATCGGCCGCATAGCGACGTTCATGGGCCTCAACGCTCCGTTTCATCTGCTGAAGCCTGAGGAATACGTCAACAAACTCAGAGATCTGAACGGAGGGCGAAAAACGGTGCAGCTTGAACCCGGTCGGGGCTAGATCCTCAGGTTGAGTTCATCCAGTTTTCCGCGCGTCAGGATGGGTGTGAGGTCTTCAAAACATTCAAGCGAGCTTGTTCTTTGAGGATGCGGTTCGATACGACCAACCTTCGTGGGCTGCCTCACCTGGTTGATGAATAGGCCGGGAGATCATGGGAACGTCCGTGGCGCTGCGCTGCAAGGCAGCTCCACCTCCGCTTGGTCGTAGCTAAGCTCTTGTTGGAAACCGTTCCGAGTTCCGAGGGTGAAGTCCTCCTTGGCGTAGTTGAGCAAGGTTCGCAGAACTTGTCGTCGCAGACGAAGATCACCGCTTAGGCCACGGTTCTGCGTCCAGGCCGAGCACCTACATCAATCGACCAGTGCGCGTCGCGTACGCGGCGGGATAATAGACGCTCTCCGTGCCGAATCGAGATCTGTACATCAGCACGCTTGTCGCCGCCTATGGCGATCCGCGATCATGATCGCGGTGTAGCCGACCTTTGCAGCGGTCACAGCGCGGAAAGCTGCGTGTTATCAAATCGAAAAGCGCTCCTTCAGCTCTGTGGAAATGGAAGAGCTGAGTTCACGTCGCTCGCATTCGAGCGCGATGGATCAGGCGCATTTTTTGAGCTAAGCCGTCTGAGCCGCCTGGAACGGCGCGGGCGGCCGCTCTCTTGCAGCATACTCAATGCCTGCAAGCTATCGCGCCGGTATTCGGGGGACGCGGATGCGGGTCCATATGATTGTTGCCGGCCTTATCCTAGCGATCATGGGGAAGGCCAGTGCCACGGTTGTCGATAAGGGAACCGACGCGCAAAAGTCTTGCGAGCTGCTTGTCAAGAGCTCGCTTCGCAGTCAGGACGAAGCTCGGTCCGCAGGCGCATGTGAGGGGATGATCGAGACCGCGATGATCTTTTCGCCAAATCTGCCCGCTGACGTGCGTGCATGCCCCCCCGCGCAAGGCAGCCCTTTGCAAAGTGCGAAGGTTTTTCTGCAGTATCTTGATAACAATCCGGATCGAGCGAATGAACCGGGGATCACCGTCGCGATCGAAGCATTCAGGGATGCTTGGCCCTGCCGCGGGGACGATGCCGGGACTGGACTGAAAAAGCGTGCCCCAAAAAAATCCAAATAGAACGCGTATCTGCGGATACTGATACTAGTCTTGCGGCCGGCGATGTTCGCGTCAGGCCTGATTGATTCGCAATGAACTACCGCCGAGGTGCGCGAACTGAACCGCAGTGCACACCTCCACAACCAGTACTCAGACACCTTATCGACGAGCGAAACGAACCATTGAGCCCCGATAAATAGCGGGGCATTGTGCCATCAACGCCCGGGCTGGAACACCATGACAATCCCCTGCCGCGTCCTGATGATCTATCCGAAGTTCGTTCCGAATTCGTTTTGGAACTATGCGGAGGCCTGCGAACTCGTCGGCGCGAAGTATCCAACGGCGCCACTCGGCCTGATCACCGTCGCCGCTATGTTGCCGAAGCATTGGGACATCCGGCTCGTCAACCGCAATACCGAAGCGTTGACGGATGCGGACCTCGATTGGGCCGATCTTGTGATGATCGGCGGCATGCTCAACCAGCAGCCTGATGCCATCTACCTGATCGATCTCGCCCACCTGCGCGGCAAGCCAGTATGTGTTGGTGGGCCGGACGTCTCCTCCAGCCCGCATCTTTACGCGGACGCTGACTTTCAGGTGATCGGCGAGGCCGAGCATGTCATCGAGCAGTTCATCGCCGCCTGGGAAAGCGGCGAACGCAAGGGCGTGTTCATCGCCGAGAAATTCAAGATAGATGTCACGCTGAGCCCGATGCCTCGCTACGATCTTCTCAACTTCGATCACTATCTATACATCGGCTTGCAGTATTCGCGTGGCTGCCCGTTCACCTGCGAGTTCTGCGATATTATCGAGCTGTATGGTCGCGTGCCGCGTACCAAGACCAACGATCAGATTCTCGCAGAGTTGCAGGCGCTCTACGATCACGGTTATCGCGGGCATGTTGATTTCGTCGACGACAATTTCATCGGCAACAAGAAGAACCTCCGCACCCTGATGCCGCGGCTCAAAGCCTGGCTGGAAGACCACGACTATCCATTCGAGTTCTCAACCGAAGCCTCGATCAACATCGCGGACGACAGCGAGCTGTTGCAGGCAATGAAGGATGCGAACTTCTTCGCGATCTTCGTCGGCATCGAGAGCCCGGATCCCGAGACGCTCGTGCAGATGAAGAAGAAGCAGAACACCAGGCGCAACATCGCCGAGTGCATTCACAAGATTTACGGCTACGGCATGTTCGTCACCGCTGGCTTCATCGTCGGGTTCGATAGCGAAAATGCCTCGATAGGGCAGGCAATGGCCGACCTCATCGAGGAGGCGAGCATTCCAGTCTCCATCGTTGGACTGCTTTATGCGCTGCCTGGGACGCAGCTTACACGGCGGTTGGCCGCGGAAGGCCGCTTGCACCAGGGCCATGACCTCATGAACGTCGAGCAGATGGGCGATCAGTGCACGCTCGGCTGTAATTTCGATACCAAGCGTCCGCTTCGTGACATCCTTGCGGATTACAAGGCCGTGCTCGGGTACGTCTACAGTCCGGCAGCATATGCAGGACGGCTGTCGCGTCTCGCAGCCATGCTCGACCGGTCCGACCGGCGACGCGATCTGCCGGATGGCGATGTGCGCAAGAGGCTTGGCGGCATCGACAGCGTACACAAGATCATGCGGGCCCTGCCGAAGGTTCGCGAGCCGTTCTGGAAGACCTTCGTCGAAGTCGCGGAGACCAATCCGGGCGCGCTACGGTACATCGTGATGCTGATGGCGTTGTACATGCACCTCGGGCCGTTCTCGGAGCGCGTGATCGGCGAGATTGACCGCCGCATTGCCGAGCTGGACGATGTACCTCCACTAAGGGCTACCACAGTCAGTCAAGTGCTACCTTCAGCGACGGTGTAGCCACAGCCACTGATCGGGATATTCGCGGATCCAGCCCTCGATGACCGATGTGACCGCCTGCATCGTACCCTGAATGTCGATTTGTCCCCCGGCATAGCGGACCGGCTTCACTTCTTCAGACCGTTCGCCACGAAAGCGCTGTCCGGGCAGACGGATAATGCGCACGCCATGAATCGGGCACTCAATCTGCCGCAGCAGCCGGGCAAGCATCGGATTGGCCCTGGTCTTGCGGCCGAAGAAAGTGACCTCGACGCCGTTGGTCAGATACTGGTCGACCAGCATTCCAACGTGCTGGCCACTTTTAAGGGCCTCGGCAAGTCTTAAGGGCGCGTCACGACCCGCTCGGGTCCTCGCTAGTCCTCAAGCCAGACACTCATGCCCGGCTCAAGGTCTGTCGACTCTCCCTTGGGATCGAGGCGCAGGCGCAGCGTGTTGCGGTCATGATCGCCAATGACACGCTCCGCCTGCCGGGTGGCAAAGTAAGTGTTTCGAGGCCGTCGGGGGCAGCCTTGACCCGAAGGCGACTTTCAACGTCTGGAGTGATTTCCAGCTTCTGTCTGATCTTCGGATGCTAGCCGGGGAAGTCGCGGAACTCCTTGACGAGATTGAACGGAATTTTCCACCCGGCGCCTCCCCCGCGCATCAGCATCTTGATGTCTTCCGCCCTGTTTTCTTTTCTGGTTTTCGGATCGGTCTCCAGCGTGTGGCCTTGGCTGTCCCAAGGTTTGGTCGCGCTCTTCGAGTAGTAGCCGAGAAAATGGCCGGATTCATGGGCAGACGTGTTAGGCCCGCGTTGCGAGCTGATGAAGGCAAGGTCCAGCCCTCGAGCAAACGAGCCATTGGCGGGGCCGCCATTGGACCAAACCTTATCGACGCAGAAAATGGTTAGATGGGCGCCCTGAACTTTGTGTTTGACGAAGAAGCCCTTCAGTTTTTCGACGTCGATCACATCGGTCAAGGTCGCTAGGCTCGCATCCTTCATGCCAGTTGCATTGGCGAGCTCCTGTTTGACGGCAGCCTGCGAGTCGTCGATGACCAGCCAGTCGCTTGGCACCCGCTCGAAGCGGATGTTGGCCTGTGGCCTCCATATATTGTTCATCGTCAGCAATTCATCTTGCTCGTTGCAGGGCTTCTTGGCGTGAAACGCCGGAGCGCCGCCACCCCCCGGAATCATGACATTGCGGAACGCCACCTTGATCTTGATTTCCGGCAGCACGACGACATTGAGCTTGGCTTCGATCTTCCGGCCGGCCGATCGGGCCACCACCTCCAGGCCGGGAAAACCAATCGGCTTAATCCGGCCATTGATTTCGAAAAAACGTGCATCGCCATTGAAGGTGGCGGGAAGTGACGCCGCCCTGAGCTGCGGATCGATATCGGGTTTGGAGAAGGTGTCTCTGGCCTGCATGACGCGTCTAAGGGTATCGGCGCCATCGATCTCCTTGATCCCGAGGGCATGGGCGTTAGGATCGACTTTGAGCTTTCTTCCGGGATCGATCAGCGCCACGATGTTGGAGCCGCCGAACGGCACCACCATGCCCGGCGGGTTGCGGCGCTCATCGATGCCGGAGCGGCGGAAAACCTCTTGAAAGGCGGCCATGTCTGGTTCTCCTGTCTTAGTTCGGTCCGTCAACGCGAAATTTTGCGCGCGGAAATGAGAGCCTCGCTCGGCGGCGGGAACACAATCTGGCCGGCCCCCGATGAAGAAAATTTCGGCGGCGAAGTTTCATGGCCAGTCCCTCCGCAACAATTGGGCACGGACGACAATAGGCGTAGCCTACTCCGCTTTCCGGAGAACGCGGAAGGCCAATCAATGTCCGCTAATGGCCCTGTTGGGGGCGCCCGCACCTCGCCTTTGAACTTCCCCGACCGCTCACGTCACTACTAGTCATAGCCGTGGTGGGAGCCGACGCTCCCTCCAGTGCTTAGGTTTGGGCAGGCCACGCCAGCAACGGGAGAAATTGCCATGGGACGCGCGCCGCAGCCACTGCCGCAATACACGCCCCCGGGCCCGGTGGAACAGATGCCGAATATGGCGACGCAACCGAAGTGCTCGCCGCTTGCCAAGGTTCACAGCGCCGCCGTCTTTCCCTACGTGGCCAATGAAGTCGCGACGTCCCGCACCGAGGTCGGCCATCTCGGTGTGGACGTCAGCCTGGTCCCGCCGGCCGGCATCTGCCAATATCTCATCATCTGGGATTTCGGCGTCGACTGGCGGCATCTCAAGAACATCGCCAAGCGCGATCCGCTGTTGGCAGCGCAGCTAATCCGATTCGAAACCGACAAGTCGTTGCAGTTCCAGATCGTCGGATACAGCGACAGCACCGGCGGCGAACGGAACAACAGCTTCCTGCGCACGGGCCGGGCCAAGAACGTCTTTCACCTGTTCGGCCCAAGCGCCCGCTCGCGCGTTTTCTCCGTCAAGCCCGCTTCACTCTACGAGTATCTGAAGGACAACACGACCGTGATGAACAGGGCCGCCAATCGCGCTGTGGTCGTCGAAATCTTCGGTGGCGGCGGCGGGACGATCTAGCCGCCTTCCACAACGCGAACGGAGGGTCGGGCGGCTCCTATTGGTGCAGTACAGCGTTTCAGCGCTTGCGGGGCCTGGCCGGACCACTATTGCTCGACCACGCAAGGGAGGTAGGTCATGCCACTGACCGAAGGCGACGTCCTGGACACACTCAGTGACTCGGTAGCGCTCGGCATCGAGTTCTACGTCGACAAGATCCATATCAAGGGCGAATACTTGACGACAGTTCGCGATCACATTCGTGCCGGCAATATATTGGTGAAGGGCGGCACTCAGGATCTCGCCTTCTACGATCAGGCTACGGATGTTCTGTTGACGCAGAAGAAGTCGCCGCCCGCAAATGATAGCGATCGGGCGCTGCTCCTGCACGAGTGCGTCCACGCCATGATCGACGTCTATGATCCTGACGGCGCTGTTACGCGCCACATGGGCGAACTGGCGGCCTACCTCACTCAAACCACATATAGCGTTCGCAAGAATCCGTCGTCTAATCGCAACGGCACCGCCCCCTGGGATAAATTCTGGGGCGACCTCTACGCCACGGTGCGCGCCAATAAGCTCGACACCAGCGCGGGCAACGGCGTCCGGATCCCGTCGGCGACGCTCGAAAATCTACGCCGGCAACTCGCAGCGCTGCCTTTTGTGAACTATGGAAAATTCACAAAAGAAGCGACGGGCGTATCGGATGGGCTGACCCGCAGGAACTTATTTCTGTCGAGCGATGAACCCGTGTCCATGCGATCATCGAGCGTTTCCCACGAAACTTATGTTGATCCGAGCGACGACTATTTGGTGCGCACCCTGATGGAGGCCTACGCGAGCGCCGATGTTAAAGGGTATGGCAGCCGACTGCGCCGGCTACGCCGTGATTTTCTCTATTGCTCGCTGTCTCGCGCTCATGAGCTCCAGAGGAGATTTTCGGTGCGCAAGCGTGGAGACCGGCTCTCCGAACTGTTTCACCCCCGTGGGTCGGTCAAAATCCCCCGGGTATGGTCACTTGAAACTCCCCCACCTGATGATCGCCGTCAGCGCCGCTGAACAGCAGTAGCCGGTCAGGCAGGACGTTTA